>CAJLCM010000011.1:0-40833 GCA_905205145.1 uncultured Collinsella sp. | reverse complement strand
AGGCCGCCCGCGACGCCGACGCTCGGCATAAGGCAACCGACCTGTATCAGCTCGATATTCCCGTTGAGTGGTATGGCAAGGTCGCGACGTGGCAAAACGGCAGCACGCTGTGCATCTATCTGGGCGATGACACCAATACGCCAATCGTGACGCTTGTCGCGGTGCGCGAGGGAGAGAGCTTTACGCCCGATGAGGGCGATACGGTTTTGGGTGCGGCCAATCTAGGCAACGGTTATACCGTCTACGCTAGCGGTCCTGTCTATCCGTATGTAATCCCGCAAACCATCAACGGGCGCACGCAGAACCCCGTGTCAACCTACCCCATGGACACGGCCATTGAGCTTGTCGAGCTTACGACCGGCAACCGCTACACCTATAGCCAGATCAAGAACGTACTGGTCGGCAAAGACGGCAAAGCCGACGCCGCGACCAAGCTCGAGTGCGACTACCTCGCCCAGATTCTGCTGCCCAGCATCAAGGCTCAGGACTAGCCGGCCTCAGCGAGGGCAGTCTTTTTGGGACGGGGCTCTTTTAGCTACCCCACCTGCCCGATGGTTTTTAAGGCTGCATAACGAATCTAAACGACTGAAGCCGTCCCTGCCCAGGACGGCTTCAGTCCGGGTCGCAGGACCCAGCTGCAACTATTCCGTAGGGCGCCGGCTTCCAAACAAGCCGATATGCGCGCCCTGCATCGTTTCGCACGCTATTTCACAGCATCCATTTCGCTAGGCGATCACGATCTCACGATTGTCCATCGTCAGCAGGCCCGACGACACGATCTCACAGCCAAAGAAAGTTTCCAAATGCTCGCCGAGCTCCGTGATGGCGGCCTTGGTGTCGTCAACGCGCGACGGGTCGACGCACTCGATAATCATGACGGCGCTCGAAGTCTCGTCGTTGAGCGCAGTACGGACGCCATCACGCCAGTTCCAGCAACGGCACACCGCGCCGGCGTCGTCCAGGTAGCACAGCTCGCCGGGGAGCGTGGGCTCATCGTCTTCTCCCAGAGGACGGAACGAATCGCCTCCCTCGGTAACCGTCAGGCGCATATCGCCCTCGATATGATCAAGATCCTCCCCGCCGCACGGCAGTGCATAGCTCAGAGATATAGCGTTATAGAGATCGACTGCGGGCGTAATATGACCCACCGGTTTGTCCTTTAGCACGCGCTTGAGCAGGTTCTCGATGGAGCATCGCGCGCCGCGCTTCGTCTTGAACTTCTGATACGCATCGCGCCACACGGCGACAACCTCGTTTTTCGAGATCGTCTCGCTCGTAAGGTGACGCTCGGCGCGACGGTTGGCGGTGTCGAGCAGCTGCTCGATCTGCGCTAGGTCGTCGTCGCCAATCTCGCTTGACGGTTTCATTCCCGAAACGGCGACCACGCCGATAACTGCTTGGGGAAACAAGTCCCAAAACGACTGCTCCGCAACTAGCTTCTTCATTGCCTTCTCCTTTTATGCGGACATATTGCCGCACTCGTTACGTAACTCAATCCCCGCACACCAGATACCATCACTGACCCCAGCTGCGCACCAATCGGACCATGCGCTGCACCGCTTCGCACTCATCGGGCCCGTCCGCCTCGATACACAGCGTGTCGCCGCACGTAAATCCAGCGGATAGCAACCTCATGGGCGAGCGCGCATCCAGTCGCCGTCCATCTTGGGAGACAATCGATATCTTCGTCTGATCTGGAAACTCCATTGCCATCGCCACAAGTTGCGAGGCGTTTTGTGCGTGCAGACCACGCGGATCCATAATCAGCACGTCCACGGATTCCATCTCATACTCCCTAGAATACAATCGCTGCCATCGAACCATCCGCGCATGCCGCCGTGGTGGCGGCATGCGTTTTGATCTACGCCTGGAGCTTCGCCTCAAGAGCAGCGATGCGTTCCTCGTACGACTTCATGATGTTGATCATGTTGCGCGTCATGTTGACCTCGGTCTGGATGGTCATCAACGTGTCCTGCGCGTGAGCGAAGAGTACGTTGTAGCCCATCTTTTCGTCGCCACCGCGGATATCGCCCTGAATCATCTCGGTCTGGATATTATGGGCAGCGTACTGCTTGCCCTCAGATGACTTCATCGTGGCAGCTGCAGCCTCAAAGTCACCGGCAAGCGCCTGGTCAAGAGCCTGCTTTGCCAACGTACGGGCATCTCCGGAACTCATAATGATTTCCAGGGCGCGCTGCATGATGTACGCCGTCTTCTCTTCCTCATTCATGCCCTCGCAAGGGGCCTTGATCTCGTCATCCATCTTGTATTCCTCCTTATACCTCGGCACCGTTTGTCGCGATGACCTTGGCATACCAATCAAAACTTGCCTTCTTGCTTCGCTCGTATGTGCCGCATCCCTGGTTGTCCGCGTCCACATAGACAAAGCCGTAACGTTTCTCTTGCTCCCCCGTCGCCGCGCTGGGCATATCCAAGGGCGACCACGTGAGAAATCCCATAAGGTCCACGCCCGCCGCCACTGCGCATCGTGCGGCCTCGATGTGCCGGCGCAGATAGTCGATACGGTAGTCATCCTGGATGGGACCGCCGTCTGCGGGAGAGCACTCCCGAACGCCCAGTCCGCATTCAACAATGAAGAGCGGTAGGCGATACCGGTCATAAAGCTTGCGAAGAGCCAGCTCCAAGCCGAGCGGATCGATCAGCCATCCCCACTGAGTGCGCTGCAGATACGGGTTCTCAACGCTGTAGGTGATGTTGCCGCGCTCCATAGCCGCATTCGGATCTGCACTTACCGTCGCACTCGAGTAGTAGCTAAACGAGACGAAATCCACCGACCCCGTTGCGATCTCTTCCAAATCGCCCTCGCGCACCACATCCCAGCCATTCGCATCGTATCCATCGAGCACGGCCTGATCATAATGACCAAACGCCTGGACATCGCTGTATTGGAGCTGCTGACGCTCGCTGTTCCAAGCCATCAGGACATCCTCGGGATTGCAGGTCTGCGGGTACACCGGCTCGTACCCAAGCATGCAGCCGACTTTGCCCTTATAGCCGCGACGACGGTACTCGTTGATCGCACGGGCGCTGGCCAAGAACTGGTGATGCGCGGTGCGCGCGATGGTCTCGCGAGGATTATCTCCCAGGTCACGAACGCCAGCATCGAGCGGGCAGTGCTCCATGATGTTGATCTCGTTGAACGTGAGCCAGTACGGCACCTTACTTCCCAAGCGATCGAACAGCGCTGTCGCGTAGCGCACGTACAAGTCGACAACGTGACGGCTTGCAAAACCGTTATATCGCTCAATCAGCGCCAGGGGGATGTCGTAATGCAGAATCGTCACTACGGGCTGAATGTCGTGCGCCAGCAGCTCGTCCACCACGCTCTCATAGAAAGCGAGGCCTTCTTCGCAGGGCTGCTCCTCCTCGCCCGTTGGGAAGATGCGGGACCATGCGACAGAGAGACGGAACGCCTTGATGCCCATCTGCGCCAGCAGCGCGATGTCCTCACGGTACGTGTGGTAGAAATCGATGCCCTTGCGGCACGGGTAATAGGCGTCCTGGGTCAGGTGGTTTCCCTCGGTATACCAGGCGTAGCGGCTCTTACTCACCGGCAGGTAGTCGTATAGGGTATCCCCCCGTCCGTCCAAGCCGTAGCCGCCCTCGATCTGACAAGACGACGTAGCGCCGCCCCACAGGAAACCCTGGGGAAACTCGGCGGCGCTCCCGTCTCGCATCGACAATCCGGCCTGCGTGCCGGCGTTGTCCATAACGGCCATGGTCTACTCAGCTTCCTTGGCCAGGCACTGCTTCTCGTACACCTTGAAGAAGGGGTACCAAATGAGGCCTGCGAGCAGCATCAAGGCGATGGCGAACAGTACGGCGATGATAGAGCCGCCGGACGAGAACCACGTCGAGATGGGGAACGGGCAGTACCAGAAATCGAACTGGATGGTCGAGATGGGTGCGAACTGCAGGACCTTGCAGCCGAGCCAGCACACGGCGGGCAACACGACACCGATAATCCACATGGGGATCATCATGATGGGGTTCCAGGCGATGCAACCAAAGACCACGGGCTCGTTGATCTGGCAGATGGCAGGGGCCAGGCACGCCTTACCCAGGCTCGAAAGCTGCTTTGACTTAGAACGCATGAGCATAATGACCAGCGGGAAGGTGCAGCCGATGCCGCCCCACCACAGGTAGCAGGTGTAGATGAGCGTCTCGGTGAACATATTGAGGTTCGCGGCGGTAGCGGTGCCGGCGGCAGCCATGGCGATGTTCGCAGCGATCGCTGCCAGCTTGACGGGCTGCTCGACCGGGGTAAGCACCCACGCGGAGATACCCATGGAGTAGATGAAGCAGTTGAGGAAATTGAAAAAAATGAAGCCGTACCACGTGTTCAGGAAGGACGAGAACGGCATGAAGATGCCCGTCACCACGGAGTACATGTTGATGCCGAAGACGTCCGTGCACACAAAGCCAAGCACGATCACGCAGGCGATGGGAAGCAGGGCGTCAAACCACTGACGCACGAAGTCGGGAACCACGCTCTCGTCGCTGAAGAGCGAGAACGAACCAAACAGGCGAAACACCAAGCTCGTGACTACGCCGGTGAAGATAGCGCAGAACATGCCGCCTGCGCCGAACGCGCTCGAACCGAAGCCCGCAGCTCCTTCGATCACGAGCTGGGGCTGAATGGAAATGAAGAAGAGGATGAGACCCGCGCATCCCGCAATCAGGCGCTGCTTGCGCAGCTTGCGCTTCTCACAGAAGTTGAAGGGGATGAGAAATGCGACCAGCACGGCCACCATGCCCATGGTCCAGCCGAACAGGCCGTCGAACGAGATCGGCAAAGAGAAGAAATCCTCGACTACCGACAACACGCAAAAGACCGAGCCCAGAAGAATGAACGGCAGGATCTGCATGACAGAATCCTTGATGGTGATGACCCAAATGTTGTTGTTCACCACGTTCATCTTGGGGGCGAAGCTGTTTTCCAGCCAGTTAAGAAACTTATCCATGATCGATTACTCCTCGCCCAGAACCTGAAGGATGTGATCGAGTGCCGCCTCTCCGTCCAAGTGCGCATAGTACTCGGGCTTCATGACGGCGACCTTGATGGGATAACCGTCGCAGACCTCTTCGATGTCACCGATGGTGCTCTCGAGATGGGGGCCCGCCATAACGCAGTCGATCTCGTCGACGCAGTCCTCGACGGCGGACTCGCTCTTTGCGGCGACTTTCATATCGAGCCCGCGGGCCTTTACCGCCTTGCGGATGTTGGCCGCCATGAATCCCGAAGATGCTCCGGATCCACATACCAGTAGGACGTTGTGTTGTGCCATGGTTCCTCCTTTGGCCGCTTACCTTCTGACGCCCTCTACTATGAAGATGAGCGGAATAAGCGTCCAACTCACTTTCTTCCTATCCTAGGAAAATAGCAGACCGTGTTTTATTTTGGCTGGTATAGTTGGGAAAAGAAAGGGGCGTCACATGGCAAAACGCGATCGCATTCAACAGCTTATCGATATCCTGAGCAACGCACAGGACTGGGTATCGGCATCTACACTTGCCCAACTGCTAGGGACAACGCCCCGGACAATCCGCTCCTATGTTGGAGAAATAAACGCCCAGTCCCAGGAAGTCGGCAGCGTTTCAATTACTTCATCAGGTTTGGGATACCGAATCGAGGGCCTATCCTCGAGCACCCCCAATTCGACCATTCGCGAAGCTCCCAATAACCGCACGGCACCGCAGTCAGACGTTACCCAAAACACACTAGATACGAGCACTTCGTCGCCCAGCCGAGCCGAAGCCATGCTCTCCCACCTCATTGCACACGATGGCGCGCAATCCATCTATGAGCTCGCTGATTCGCTTTTCGTAAGCGATACCACCCTTATGGGAAGCATCCTGCCAAGCGCAAGAAAGACCGCGGCCCGCTTTGGTGTTTCCATTACGCTCAAAAATACGGAGCTCACCATCGAGGGCAACGAGGAGCGCATCCGCAAGCTCTTGGGATTCCTGGCGGTTCATGGCAAAAATGGATACTTTACGTCCGTTCACGCACTTGAAGACATGTTTCCCCAGTACAACATTCCCGGGATGCTCGAGAAACTCGCGACCCTATGCCAGTCTTCCGGGCTTTTTCTCAATAACTACGCGCTCAACAATCTTCTTGTCCATCTTTCCATCATTCTGGCCCGCCTACAGTCGGGCAACAGCCTTCCTACCCAGGTCGACTCTCCCGACCTATCGACTTTGGTGCACAACGAACAGCACAGGCGCAGCATCGAGAGCATCGTCCAAAGCGTCGACGAGTATTCTTCCACTGAGTTTGGCGTCCACCTGTCCCCAGACGATCGTCAGCAGGTGATGGCACTGGTCGCGCTTTCCACGGAATCTTACACGTATGACGAGCTCGACCGGACGCGCCTCGTCGAAACCGTTGGTCTCGACTTTTTCGACCTCATCATCAACCTGCTCGACACCCTGCGCAAACGATACGGCCTCCCTGAATTCGAGGAGCGCTTTGTCCTGCAGCTGTCCATGCACATGCACAACGCGCAGCAGCGCAGCCGCTATGGGGTCTCGTGCCCCAATCCTATCTCCACGCTCATCAAGCGGGAATATGCCGCTGTGTACGACATGGCCGTCTATTTTGCGCACGGAGTCGCCCAGGCCCAAAACCTTGTCTTCAGCGAAGACGAGATTGGATTTATCGCCTTCCATCTGGGAAATTACCTTGAGAAAAAGCGTGTACGCAAAGACCCCGTTACCTGCGCGGTTGTGTTTGAGCAATATCACGACTTCATCGGCGACTTTCTCCGAACGCTCGACCAGGAATTCCACGACTCGCTCAATGTGATCGAAGTGATAGACCACGGTGCCGCCCCGGCGATGCTCTGCGGCGCCGACATGGTCATCAGCACTGCGACCTATCCCATCAATCAGCCGCACGCCGTGCTGGTAAGCCCCCTGTTGTCGGATAGAAGCAGGGAGAAAATCAAGCGCGAGATCGAGGCGGTCAGGTTGGAGAGGCGGACGGCGACCGCCAACGCATACCTGCGAGCATTTTTGCGTCCGGAGCTCTTTCTTAGGAACATCGATGCGCAAGACCCGGTTTCTGCCATCACGCGCATGGGCGAACGCTGCATTGCCGAGGGCGTTGCCACGCAGGCATTCATTGACGATGTGCTGCTACGGGAGTCCATCTCGAGCACGTCGTTTACCGATGAACTCGCCGTGCCGCACGCGATCCACATGTTTGCGGACCGCTCCTTCCTATGCGTAGTCCATAACGAGAAGCCCATTGCATGGGGCGAGCACCAGGTGAACATCGTTATTATGATCGGCATGGCGTCCGAGGACATGGCCTTTTTCCAAGACGTGTTCGACCTCGTTGTCGAACTCTTCCTCTCGCCTGGCCGGACAGCACGCGCCCTGCAGGCGCACACCCACGAGGCGTTCTTGGACGTGCTCACGGAATAGGCGCGGTGCCCAGCGGCGCTGCTCGCAAGTAGAGCAAACCCGCTCTTTCATTGCCCCACCTCGGGATTTGCCGCATTTGCCCGTGTTTTATCTCCCCTACCTTTGTTTTGTTGCGACTGTCCCTGTCTTGCCGTGTCTACCTTTGTTCCCTGCTTGCCATTCGCACAAGCGTTTCACGATGTAGTCGTAGTTTTCACGACGATGCGGCACGGTGCAGGCACTGCAGTCCTTGATACGCGTGCCGTCGGTCGGTTCGATGTAGACGAAGTTGCCGCCGCAGTGCTCGCCAAGAGCGTGCAGGGGACAGTAGCAAAAGAGGCAGTTAAGCTCCTCGGCTGGCATGTCGTGGCACGGGTAGAACTCGCAGGCAGCGTGGTTGAAGAACTTGTAATTCTTGGTTTCGGGCATATGATGCGTGGATGTCATGTCGATCCCTTCGGCGCGCCTCTTTGTTCTCTAGTATCGCACCTTCGCGCCGTAGGTACATGTGGGGGGCTACGCATGCGTGTTGGGATCGAGTGCGACTACCTCGCCCAGATTCTGCTGCCCAGCATCAAGGCTCAGGACTAGCCGGCCTCAGCGAGGGCAGTCTTTTTGGGACGGGGCTCTTTTAGCTCCTTTGAGGATGATTAAGCAAGGAGCCACTTCCATGCGGGCACAGCGTGTACCACACCGTGTTCGCATGGAATATCGGCCTGTTCATCCATGGTAACGATTGCCGACTCGCCAAGATCGAACTGGGCCATCGAGGCATCGAGGGCGGCGATTTCGCGCTCGCGCGTTTTCTCGCTTGCCATATCCGCACTCACCTGAATCAGGTTATAAGCCTGCATGAGAAGCGCATCCCCAGCCACAAAGTCAACCTCATGGCTCTTATTCTTCTCCTTAATCAGCAGGCGGCAGACCGAACCGGCCCGCACCGCAGGAGTCCTTCTTCTTAGCGCATTGAACACCGCGGTTTCGAGCCTCTGGCCCTGATCCAACGCCGATGCGGGAGAGAATGCTCCAAGCATCGCAGGATCGACAGCGTAGACTTTAGACGCAGACCGCGTATTATTTGCAAGTGAACGCGTGAACTCCGGCACCGAAAACAACAGGTAGGCGTCCTCGTAATACTCAAGTAAATCACTGAGCGAATTGCGACTGACGGGTATCTGCCTGCTCTTGAACTCGTTGTACACCTTGTTCACCGACAGCTCTCGTCCCGAAGATGCCATACACCGCGTCAGAAACAGCGAGGCCAAACGAGGATTCTTAACGTTGTAACGCTCAACGACGTCCATGGCGACCGTTCGCGACGCATATTCCTGTAGCAGCTGAATCGCGTCCGCAGGCGTCTGCTCAAGTGTCGCGATAAATCCCCCTCGCTCAAGATATCCGATCAGATGATGTCGAAGCAACGCTGTGTCGCTCGAGGAAAAGGGTGCATCCGGACCAGGAGCGCTCCCGGTCTTATATCGAACGTATTCCGAAAAACTCAACGGAAAAAGCTCTCGTACAAGGGAACGGCCCCTGAACTCGCTCTTAAGTTCTGAGGACAGCATCTTAGAAGAAGATCCCGACACGTAGACGGTCGCTTTCTCCGTATCGACCACACGCCGCAGAAACGCACCCCATTCGGGAATTTCCTGGATCTCGTCAAAGAAAATGTAGGCACCCTCGGTTCGGGCAGCAGGATAGAGCGCATAAAACGTATCGAGCACGTCCGCTAGCAGCGATGACTCATACGGACGCAAACGCTCGTCCTCAAAATTGAAATAGAGCATCCGATCAAGCTCGACACCTTGGCTCTGAAGCCGCCGCATCTCCTGATACAGGCGATACGTCTTTCCACAACGGCGGGCTCCCACAATCACGTTCACGATGTTGTCGCGCTTTGGCTCCTGTGGGTTTCCCAGATCAAGGTCTCGCTCAAAAACCTGCGGAACGCCCTGTTGCTCAAAGTCCTTTATTTTCTGGGCCACCAAGTCGTTGAATGCCATGATTCTCCAATCTTGCTCTCTTGCTAATCAAGATTATATCCACTCTTGATTAGCAAGAGAGCAAGATTGCGTGTAACTTGATTAGCAGCTAATCAAGTTTTTCTGCTGCCAAGCATCAATGCCCAGAGCTAGTCGCCCGCGACACCCAGGACAGTCTTTTTGGGACGGAGCTCTTTTAGCTACTTTAACGCCAGGGGTCGGCTTCGAACATCGGCTCGCGCTCGGGGCGACGATCGCTGTAGGGATCGTAGCCGTCATCGTCCTCGTTCTCGGCGCGAATGTAGGGGTCGCGCGGCTTGGGCGCGGGCCTAGGCGCAGGCTTGGGCGCGGCAGGCGCGGCCTCGGTCGTCGACGCGTTCGTCTTGCTCTCGTCCTTCATCTGTATATCTCCTTGCAGTTCAATCCGTTCAACATCATCGATTGTCGCACGAAAAAGGGCGGCGGACCCCATTTGGATCCGCCGCCCTTGGCGTTCGGCTCAAAGGTAGATTTTAAGGCATGTCCCAAGAATCTACTCGGCGTCGGGGACCTCATAGGTGGCAGACGGCGTGTTGTCGCACACGACGGTAAAGCCGCCGTCCTTGTCCACGGCGACCGTCACCTGATCGCCCTCGCGCACCGTACCGTCGATGATGGCCGCCGCGATGGCATCCACAACCTCGCGCTGAACCAGACGCTTGAGCGGACGGGCGCCAAAGACCGGGTCCAGACCGCCCACGGCGAGCATCTGCTTGGCCGCCGGGGTGATGGCAAGCGTCATGCGTTCCTTGGCCAGACGTGCGCGGACGTCGGCGAGCTGGATATCGACGATCTTTTCGATCTGCGCCATGCCGAGCGGATGGAACACCACGATATCGTCGATACGGTTGAGGAACTCGGGACGGAAGGTCTGAGCCATGGCCGCGTCGACCTGGTGGCGCATCTCCTCCTCGTTCTTGCCGGACAGATCGGCGATAGCCTTGGAGCCCACGTTACTCGTCATGATGATGATCGTGTTCTTGAAGGACACCTGGCGACCCTGGCCATCGGTCAGACGGCCGTCGTCGAGCACCTGCAGCAGCACGTTAAAGACATCCGGGTGAGCCTTCTCCATCTCGTCGAGCAAGATCACGGAGTACGGACGACGGCGCACGGCCTCGGTGAGCTGGCCGCCCTCATCGTAGCCCACGTATCCCGGGGGCGCACCGATCAGACGCTGGACGCTGAACTTCTCCATGTACTCGGACATGTCGATACGCACGAGTGCGCGCTCGTCGTCGAACAGGCACTCGGCCAGCGCCTTGGCGAGCTCGGTCTTGCCCACGCCGGTGGGGCCCAGGAAGAAGAAGCTGCCGATGGGCTTGTCCGGATCTGAGAGGCCCGCACGGCTGCGGCGCACGGCTGCGGCGACGGCGGAGACGGCCTCGTCCTGACCGATGACGCGCTTATGCAGCTCACCCTCCAAGCCCTTCAGCTTGTCGAGCTCGCCCTGCATCATCTTGGACACGGGCACGCCGGTCCAGGCACTCACGACCTCGGCGATCTCATCGGAGGTCACCTGCTCGTTGAGGCCCTCGCCGTCCTGCTGCTTTTGTGCTTCGAGCGCAGCCTCGGAATCCTGAATCTGCTGCTGCAGACCCGGAATCACGGAGTAGCGCAGCTCGGACGCACGGCCCAGATCGCCGTTGCGCGTCGCGCGCTCCTCTTCGCTTCTGGCCTCGTCGAGCTGGCCCTTAAGCTCCTGCACGTGGTCGATGGCGTTCTTCTGGTTGAGCCAGCCGGCCTTTTGCACGCTGAGCTTTTCTTGAACCTCGGCGATCTCCTGGCGCAAGGCCTCCAGACGCTCCTTAGAGGCGTCGTCGGTCTCCTTCATGAGCGCCTGCTCCTCGATTTGCAGCTGGGTGAGCTGACGCGTGGTAGCGTCGATCTCCACCGGCATGCTGTCGAGCTCCATGCGCAGGCGGCTGGCCGCCTCGTCGACCAGGTCGATGGCCTTGTCGGGCAGGAAGCGGTCGGCGATATAGCGATCGGAGAGGTCGGCGGCGGCCACGAGCGCGCTATCGGTGATGTGCACGCCGTGGAAGATCTCGTACTTCTCCTTGAGGCCACGCAGGATCGAGATGGTGTCCTCGACGGTAGGCTCGCTCACCATAACGGTCTGGAAACGACGGGCGAGCGCCGCGTCCTTCTCGACGTACTTGCGGTACTCGTCGAGCGTGGTCGCGCCGATCGCATGCAGGTCGCCACGGGCGAGCGCAGGCTTGAGGATGTTGCCGGCGTCCATGGAGCCCTCGGTGGCACCCGCGCCCACGATGGTGTGGAGCTCATCGATGAACAGGATGACCTTGCCCTCGGACTTCTGTACCTCCTTGAGCACGGCCTTCAAGCGGTCCTCGAACTCGCCGCGGTACTTGGCGCCGGCGACCAGCGCGCTCATGTCGAGCTCGATGAGGTCACGGTCGCGCAGCGTGCTCGGCACGTCGCCGGCCACGATACGCTGGGCGATGCCCTCGACGATGGCCGTCTTGCCGACGCCCGGCTCGCCAATGAGCACGGGGTTGTTCTTGGTGCGGCGGGACAGGACCTGGATGGTACGACGGATCTCGTCGGTACGGCCGATGACAGGGTCGAGCTTGCCGGCGCGGGCCAGGTCGCAGATGTTGCGTCCGTACTGCTCCAGCGCCTCAAACTGGGTCTTGTCCTCGGCAGACGTCACGCGGTCATCGCCACGTAGCTCCTCGTAGACCTGCTCGATGCGCTCCTTGGTCACGCCGGCATCGCGCAGAACGCGGCCGGCCTCGCCCTTGTCCTCGGCAAGTGCCATCAGCAGATGCTCGGTCACCACAAAGCTGTCGCCCATCTTGGTGGCCTTTTTCTCGGCCTTCTCGATGACGCGGACAAGCTCGTTGGACAGGCCCATCTGCTGGCCCTCGCCCGAAACCTTGGGCGCGTGGTCGATGACATCCTGCGTGGAGCGTGCGAGCTGAGCCGGATCGGCACCGATGCGCTCGATGATCACGGAGATATTGCGCTCGCCGGCACCGAGCAGGGCAGACAGCAGGTGAATCGGCTCCACCGCGCCGGCCTGCGCGTCGGCAGCCGTGCTCATGGCGGTCTGTAGCGCCTCACGCGACGTCATTGCTAGCTTATCGATTCTCATGGAATCACCTCTCTTGGGGCGGCCGCCCTACGGGGCGGCTTCACGTTGTTCGAGAAGTATTGTTGCCAGCTTTGTACGATCTTATACACAAATCTAAGTCTCTATATATAAGATTTTCTGAGTGATTAAGAGATAGGAGGCGGGCACGCTCACCCGCTACGGCCTCGTCCCCTTACTATCTCAATCTGTAACATCTAGCGGCTGTTTATGGCTCTAGATGTTACAGATCGAGATGAAATGACCAGCGGCACCCGTTTGTCTCAATCTGTAACATCTACTCGGCAAATAGAGCTCTATCTGTTACAAATCGAGACGAACAGAAGACGCCCGAATCGAAAATCTAAATCTGTAACACCAAGCCCACTTTTAGCGGCAAAGATGTTACAAATCGAGACAAACCAAGAACTACTACAAAGGGGACGGGTACCTTTGTGGTGGTCGCGGTCTCTACTCCTTCGCCGAACCCGTACTCCCCGATTCGACGGTCCAGGGCATCTCATCCTCGAACAGCCATGTACGGGCAGACCCACTATCGCGTGCAGTCCGCGGGTCAGGCAAGCAGGTCTGTTTATAGGCATCTTGGATACACTGGCCCATAAAATCGTTGAGCTCGGTCTGGTCGTCCTCCATGACATAGGCGACATCGCCGTCCATGATGTAGATGCCCGGACCCTCATTGCCCTCGTAGCCCGGATCGTACGAGACATCACATAACTTTGCGCCGTTTGCAGTGTCCAGCTCGATGGAAGAGTGGCATCCGCCAACCATGTCGTTCGCTTTTGCCCGATAGGACGCATATCCGTACCAACGCTTAAATGTTTTGCCCTTGAGTAGCTCGGACGCCCTATCGATCAGGCTTGTATCCGTGGTATAGCGCATGGCCCCAAGCTGAATAAGTGGATAATTACTAATGCCCAGCGCAGCCGGTTGCTCATCAAAATCAACGGTAATGGTCTCAGGCTTGTCGTCGCCGGTCAGAAGTTCGACAGATTGAGTCACAGGCTTGACCACCGGCTCCGTCACCGCAGCAGGTAGAAATGCCATACCGACAGCGCCCGCGCCAACCACAGCGATCGCAAGCGCCAAGACAATCAATCCAATACGGGCAAAACGGCTCACGGCAAAACACCCCACAATGCAAACCTTCGCCACCTGCACTAATGATACCGCCAGCTAACACTATTACCAAAAGAAGCCGCGCGCTCCTCACCACCACAAAGGGGACAGGCACCTTTGTGGTGGTTTTCGACGCTAACGGTCGACCATCTCGCGCCATGAGATTAAACTTGAATTGTTCTCTGAACATATCCATTTCTGCCTATCCTCAACAGATCTTTGTCTCGAGGAGCGCATATGAAGCCGTCTCATTCCACCGGTCGCAACGTCATTACCATTTTCGCCATACCCATCGCGATGTTCTTCTTTATCGTCGTCACGCCCTTTTCCCTCGGTATCGCCTCGCCCTTCGATTTATGCGGAATGGTCGACGCCGGCTCGCGTGCCACCTCGCTCTCCTTTATCTGTCGCGGCGTGTTCTACGAAGATGGAATTCCCACCGGAATTTGGCGGTCAAAGTTACCGCTGCTCGGAACGATTGATGGATGCTTCCCCCATTTCAGCCTTGAACCTCAGACGATGAATTATTTGATCGACGACCAGCCCCTCGACTCCATCACCCTCGCCTACGACTACGCACCAAACACCGATGAGCGCCACATGAACCAAGTCCTCGACAAGATGCTTGGACAGTGCGGACTCACCGAGGAGGCCGGTCGAACTATCTATAGCAACCAGAAATTAAAGCGAACAGAACTCCGCCGTGTCGGAAAAATCAAAGGGCGAAACGGGGCCGCCTACTGGGATGCCTGGGCAACACGCGACAAGGGCGAATTCGGACACAGCACCTATATGGTCACCGTCTACACCAGAGACGGAATCAAGGACAATGTTGACGATTTCGCGTCATCCAAACTCGGCATCCCCAAAACAACCAAACCCGCCAATCCGGATGAAATTCTGTAGAGCCGCCCATTAACATGCCGCTCAACGATCACAACAACATCGAGCTCGTCCCCACCACCACAAAGGTGCCTGCCCCCTTTGTGGCGGTTTTCGACAAAAAGAAGCCGCCCCATTAACAGAGGCGGCATCAAGCAAGTCTATTTATTAGCGTCCCTCAAGACCCAACGAGAACGTCGCGGTAGCCCCTGCCACACCTTTCCCTCGGGCGACCCTCGCGAAGCGCGTGAGCACGAGGGAAAGGTGTGGCAGGGGCGTACGGCAGAGTTACTCGGCAGCGGCCTTGAACTTGTTGTAGTTGATCAGGCAGCCGGCCTTGACGATGGCACGCTCCTCTGCCGTCATATCGGCAATATAGAGCTCAATCTGCTCGACCGCACCGTCGGCGCGCACTACGTACGCGGCGATGTTCTGCAGGTCGCCATCGAGCGCGGCACGGATACCCGGCACAAAGACGTAGTCGCCCACCTCAAAGTTGGGCTCCGCCTCCATCTGGAAGGGCACCATGCCCCAGTTCATCACGTTGGAGCGATAACGCTTGGTGGCGTACTCGTGGACGATGTTGGCCAGGCCGCCAATTACGCGCTGGCAGCTCGCAGCCTGCTCGCGGGCAGAACCGTCACCGGGCTTCTTGGCATAGAGCATAGAGCCGTACTCGGTCGCCTTGGAATCGGCCGCAACGCCCGCGCCGGTCAGTGCCTCAAACACGCCGGCAAGCTCGGCATCGAGTGCCGTCAGGTCGTCTGCGGACTCGCCGGCAACGCGGCGCTTTTCCACGGCGTCGACCTCCTTGGAGCGACCCACGTAGGCCGGGTCGCGACGGCTGAGCGTAAACTCGGCCAGACCCAGTGGGTTGGAGCGGAAAGAGCTCGTCTCGCCCGAGGGAATGAGCTCGTCGGTCGTGGTGACCGGGTCCATGATCTTGGAGCACACCTTGAGCAGGATATCGTCGCCGAGAGGCTCCATCGCAGGCCACGGCTTGATGTTGGGACCCTCGACCAGCTCGTCGGCAGGCTCCGCCTTGCCAAAGCCCCAGTACACGCGCTTTTTGTACGGCGCGTCGTCAAAGGTGTACTCGCAGGCCTCGTCCCAAGTCTCCTCGGGCAGGTCGGTCGCCGGCGTCAGGACGCCGCCGTTGGCAGCCGTCGCCGCAATGGAGCGGGCGTCCATCAGGGCCACGGCGCTCAGCTGGCCATTACCCGGCTTGGAACCCTCGCGGTTGGGGAAGTTGCGCGTGGTGTGGCGGATCGAAAGGCCGTTGTTGGCGGGCGTGTCGCCGGCGCCGAAGCACGGGCCGCAGAACGCCGTGCGCACGATCGCACCGGCCTCCATAAGGTCGTAGATGTAGCCACGGCGCGTAAGTTCGAGCGCCACGGGCTGGCTTGTGGGATAGACCGACAGCGAAAACTCGCCGCAGCCGGTGTTGGCGCCCTTGAGCACGCGGGCAGCCTGGACCACGGAGTCGTAGTTGCCGCCCGAGCAGCCGGCGATAACGCCCTGCTGCACGTGCAGCTTTCCGTCGACGATCTTGTCGAGCAGGCTAAAGTGCGTCTTGCCCTCGCCAATCTTGGCGGCCTCAAACTCCACCTCATGCAGGATGTCCTCGAGGTTCTCGTTGAGCTCGTCAATCTCAAAGCCGTTGGAAGGATGGAACGGCAGCGCGATCATGGGCTTGATGCTCGACAGATCGACCTCGACGCAGCCGTCGTAGTAGGCAACATCGGCGGGCTTGAGCTCGCGGTAGTCGTCGCCGCGGCCGTGCATGGTCAAAAACGCGTGCGTGTCCTCGTCGGTGACCCAGATACTCGACAGGCAGGTAGTCTCGGTGGTCATGACGTCGACGCCGTTGCGGTAGTCGGTCGTCATGCTCGCGATGCCGGGGCCCACGAACTCCATGACCTTGTTCTTGACGTAGCCCTTGGCAAAGACGGCGCGGATGATGGCGAGCGCCACATCGTGCGGGCCGACGCCGGGGCGCGGGGCGCCCGTGAGGTAGATGGCGACGACGCCGGGATAGGCAACGTCGTAGGTGTCGCGCAGCAGCTGCTTGGCCAGCTCGCCGCCGCCCTCGCCCACGGCCATGGTACCCAGGGCGCCGTAGCGGGTGTGCGAGTCGGAGCCCAGAATCATCTTGCCGCAACCGGCAAAGTTCTCACGCATAAAGGAGTGGATGACAGCGATATGCGGCGGGACGAAGATGCCGCCGTACTTCTTGGCTGCGGAAAGGCCAAAGACGTGGTCATCCTCGTTGATGGTGCCGCCCACGGCACACAGCGAGTTATGGCAGTTGGTGAGCACGTAAGGCAGCGGGAACTGCTCCATGCCCGAGGCACGCGCCGTCTGGATGATGCCGACAAAGGTGATGTCGTGGCTCGCAATGGCGTCGAAGCGAATCTTGAGCGCCTCGGGGTCGCCGGACGTGTTGTGTGCCTGAAGGATCGAATACGCGATGGTGCCGCGCTTGGCATCCTCGGGCGTCTGCGTAATACCGCGCTCGGCAGCCTCGGCCGCAGGCACAACCTCGCTGCCGCCGCGCAGGTAGATGCCGTCCTCGTACAGCTTAACCATACTGTCTCCCACTCTGCCCGAAAGGCTCGGGCGCATAGCATACATTCGTTCAATATCGTGCCATAGAACGGTTGCGAGTGGGTTACGAATCTGCACGTTCACTTTATCTCGGTAAAGTAAAGGACGAACCCCTTGCATCGCGCTCTCGACAAGGAGCATCCCAAAGTGCCAGCCAAAGCAACGTCGCAGGTTGAGGACGGGCAGCGAGCGGGTCGCATTTGAGACAAGGTGACGCGAAACGAAAGGGCGCTGACCTTCTGGTCGCGCCCTTGAAGTTGAACGTCAGATTGTCCAAATGCGGCCCGCGCAGCGTCGGCTGGTCCGCCGTTCGGCAGAACGGCGGAACCTTCCGGTCATGCCCTGCCTTTTGAATGACAAATTGTCGCCCTGGACGGCGCACAGCGTCGGCCGGTTACGGCGTTTGGTAAAACGCCGTAACCTAGAGATCCCCGCCGGCGCCCAAAAGTTTGCGCATGACCTGTTCGGGGTTAACTGAGCCGTCGCGCGGGGCCAGGGCGGTGATCTTCTTCTGCATCTTGTACTCGTGCAGCTCGTCCTCGAGCTGGCGCACGCGGGCACGAAGTTTTTCGTTCTCGCGCTCGCGCTCCTCGGCACGCTCCTTCATATCGAGAATGCGCACCACGCCGGCAAGGTTGATGCCCTCGTCGGTCAGTTGGTTGATGAGCTCTAGGCGCTCGATATCGGCACGCGAATACAGACGCGTGTTGCCGCCCGAGCGCTGGGGGTTCACCAGGCCCTTGGACTCGTAGACGCGCAGAGTCTGCGGATGCATGCCGGTCAGCTCGGCCGCCACGCTGATCATGTACAGCGGTTTGTTCCTATTGTCCTCGGCCATGCTACCTGACCCCTTTCCGTCTCGCTATCGTCCATCATAAGCCCGCGGGCGCGGGCGTGCGCCACGACCGCCCTAGTACGTCGCCTTGTAACGGTTGACCTTCTCGCGATAATCGCGCGTGTCGGCCTCGCGCAGCTTGGTCATGGCATCGCGCTCGTCATCGGATAGGTTCGTGGGGACCTGCACCTTGATCTCGACGAGCAGCGCGCCCGTACGGCCACGGTGCTTAACGTCGGGCGCTCCCATCTCCTTAAAGCGGAACTTCTTGCCCGTCTGGGTACCCGCGGGCACTTTCAAACGGACCGTCGCACCGCCGGGCGTGGGCACGTCCACCGTGCAGCCGAGCGCCGCCTCGTAGACCGAGACCGGTACCTCCATGGTCACGTCGGCGCCTTTGCGCTTAAACAGCGGGTGCTCCTCCACATGCGTGGTCACGACCAGGTCGCCGCGCTCACCACCCGCAACGCCATACTCGCCGCGACGCTTGTAGCGTAGCTTGCCGCCGTCGACCGCACCCGCAGGCACCGAGACCGTGATGGTCTGCTGCTCGCCCGTCGAGGGAATGCGATAGGTGACCTTGTGCGTCACGCCGCGAAACGCGTCCTCGGCCGTCACATCGACGGTCAACGACAGGTCGCCGCCCTTGCGAGCGCGGCTGCGACCCGCGCCGGCACCGGCAGCGCCCGCAGCCCCGGCAAAGCCCGAGCCCCAATCGCTGCCCCAGGCGCCGTTGCCGCTAAAGATGCTGTCGAAGATGTCGCCACAGCCGCTGGCGCCCGCGCCGGCACCGTAGCCGCCGCCATACGCGCCGCCCGCGCCCGGCATGCCGCCAAACATGAGCATCTGGTCGTACTCTTTGCGCTTCTTCTCGTCCGAAAGCGTTTCGTAGGCCTCGCTGATCTCCTTGAACTTGGCCTCGTCGCCGCCGGCATCGGGGTGATATTTTTGCGCGAGCTTGCGAAACGCGCTCTTGATCTCTTTGTCGGAGGCGCTCTTGGATACGCCCAGGATGTCATAGAAGGTTTTGCCTGCAGCCATCGTAGCTCCTCTCCTGTTACGTCCGCCGCCCATGCAGACGACGGCTCATGCTTTCATATGGCACTAGGCCAGAAAGGGCCCCGGGTGTTGCCCCGGGGCCCTTCTCAATTACTCCTCGGTGCTCTCGACCGTATCGGCCGTAGCATCCTCGGGCGCCGCTTCGGGCTCCGGTGCGGGGCGCTTCTCGCCACCGTAGGTCACCGTCACCATCGCGGAACGCAGGATGCGGTCCGCCATGCGGTAGCCCTTCTGGTACACATCGTTGACGGTCTCATCGTACTGCGATGCGTCCTCGACGCGACCCACAGCCTGGTGCTCGAGCGGATCGAACGCCTCGCCCTTGGGGTCGATGGGCTCAACGCCCTCGTGCGCAAACACATCGAGCAGCTTGGCATGCACCGCGTCGACGCCGTCGACGAACTGCTTAAAGTCATCGGCAAGCTCCTGGCTGCGGGCATGGTCAATCGCACGCTCGATATCGTCGACCACCGGCAGCAGCGCAGTGACGAGCTTCTCGGTCGCGCGCTCGCGCTCGGCGATACGCTCATTGGCGGTGCGGCGACGGAAGTTCTCCCAGTCGGCCTGCAGACGGGCGGTACGCTCCGTGGCGTCCTTTGCCTTGTCCTCGGCGGCCTTCTGGGCCTCTGCCGCAGCATCGAGCTCGCTGCGCACGTCGGCGAGCTCCTTTTGGGCCTGCTCGAACTTGAGCTTAAAGTCGTTGTCGGCGGCTTCCTCACCGGCGCGGATAGCAGCTTCCACCATCTCGTCCTCGGTCATCGTCGCCTCCTTGTTGGAATCCTCTACCTGGTTCTCGACAGCCTCGGCGGCCGCGGCCTCGTTGGCCTCGGTATCGTCGACGGCCTCTACGGGAATCTTCACGTCCTTCTCCTCAGAGTCAACGGGGGCGGCGCCAGCGGCAGCCGCCTCCGTGCGAGCTTTACGGGCGGACATGATTACTTGTCCTCGTCGTCCACAACCTCGTAGTCGGCGTCGACGACGTCATCGTCGGCAGGCTGGGCGCCGGCGGCGCCGTCGGTCTGCTGCTGAGCGTCGGCGTAGACAACCTGAGCCAGCTCGTAGGCCACGGACTGCAGGGACTCGCCAGCGGCCTTGATGGCCTCGACGTCAGAGCCCTCGAGCGCCTTCTTAGCGTCGGCGATAGCGGCCTCGGCCTTGGACTTCACGTCGGCGGAAACCTTGTCACCGAGCTCGTTGAGGGTCTGCTCGGTGGAGTAGCACAGGCTGTCGGTCTGGTTGCGAACCTCGACCTCTTCCTTCTGCTTCTTGTCCTCCTCGGCATGAGCCTCGGCGTCCTTGACCATGCGATCGACTTCGTCGTCGGAAAGCGCGGTGGAGCCGGAGATGGTGATCTGCTGCTCCTTGCCGGTGCCCTTGTCCTTAGCGGAGACCTTGACGATGCCGTTGGCGTCGATGTCGAAGGTGACCTCGATCTGCGGCACGCCGCGGCGGGCAGCCGGGATACCGGTCAGCTGGAACTTACCGAGCGACTTGTTATCGCGGGCAAGCTCGCGCTCGCCCTGGAGCACGTTGATCTCGACGCTGGTCTGGTTGTCGGCAGCGGTGGAGTAGACCTCGGTCTTGGAGGTCGGGATCGTTGTGTTGCGGTCGATCATCTTGGTCATGATGCCGCCCATGGTCTCGACGCCCAGCGACAGCGGGGTAACGTCGAGCAGCAGGATGCCCTCGACGTCGCCGGTGAGCACGCCGCCCTGGACGGCAGCACCGTCGGCAACGACCTCGTCGGGGTTCACGGACATGTTGGGCTGCTTGCCGGTCATGGTCTTGACGAGCTCCTGGACAGCGGGCATACGGGTGGAGCCGCCGACGAGGATGACCTCGGTCAGATCGGAGAGCTTAAGCTTGGCGTCGCGCAGGGCGTTGGTGACAGGCTGCTTGCAGCGCTCGAGCAGGTCGCGGGTGATCTTCTCGAACTCGGCGCGGGTCAGCGTGTAGTTGAGGTGCAGCGGGCCGGACTGGTTCATGGTAATGAACGGCAGGTTGATGGTGGTCTGCTGGGCGGCGGAGAGTTCCTTCTTGGCGTTCTCGGCGGCCTCCTTCAGACGCTGCAGGGCCATGGGGTCCTGACGCAGGTCGACACCGTTCTCCTGCTGGAACTTATCGGCCATCCAATCGATGACGCGCTGATCCCAGTCATCGCCGCCCAGGTGGTTGTCGCCCGAGGTGGACAGAACCTCAAACACGCCGTCGGCGAGGTCGAGGATGGAGACGTCGAAGGTGCCGCCACCCAGGTCGAAGACCAGGATGCGCTGGTCGGTGCCCTGCTTGTCCAGGCCATAGGCCAGAGCAGCAGCGGTCGGCTCGTTGACGATACGCTTGACGTTGAGGCCGGCGATCTTACCGGCGTCCTTGGTGGCCTGACGCTGGGCGTCGTTGAAGTAGGCCGGGACGGTGATGACGGCGTCGGTGACGGTCTCGCCCAGATACTTCTCGGCGTCGGCCTTCATCTTTGCGAGCGTCATGGCGCTCACCTGCTCGGCGGTGTAATCCTTGCCCTCGATGTCGACGACGGCACGGCCACCCTGGCCCTCCTTGACCTCGTACGGCACGGTCTTGATCTCAGAGGTGCACTCGGAGTACTTGCGGCCCATGAAGCGCTTGATGGAGAACACGGTGTTCTTGGGGTTGGTGACAGCCTGGTTCTTAGCGGCCTTACCCACGACGCGGTCGCCGTCGGCACGGAAGCCCACGACGGACGGGGTGGTGCGGTCGCCCTCGGCGTTCACGATAATAGTCGGAGAACCGCCCTCGAGAACGGCCATTGCGGAGTTAGTAGTACCAAGATCGATACCAAGAATCTTGCCCATTAGAAATTCCCTCTCTCTTGTGCGTTTGCACCGACTCGGCGGTCTGCCGCGCGGTGTTTCGGCTTGTCTTTCAGGATGTAGTGTATCCCCTTATGGGGCGGAATATACAAAATCTAAGTCAATTCATATAAGATTTCTTATTGCCAAGAGTTTAGGTTCGCAAATGCGCAGGTAGATGCGCTGATTGAGTTCTCGGCAAATCTATCGAGATCTATGTAGAGATGGCTGAGGTTTGCGTCCGGGGGTGTCTGGGGCTGCCTTGCGGAAAGCTTGTCCCGGTTTGAGCGTGGATTCCGGGTCGCAGTTTCCGTCTGAAGGCTCAACCGGAAACCGTATCCCGTTTTGAGAGCGGATACCGGGTCGCAGTTTCCGCTAGCGGGCCCAACCGGAAACTGCGACCCGTTTTTCGGCCAAATAACGGGATGCGGTTTCCGCAAGCACGCTCAATCGCCCTATATTTCAAGTCACCTTTAGCTAACATTTGCGCAGCTCAACGGCCCCACCTGCGCGTTTTTTAGTAAACCTTGGCATACTCGGCGAACGGTATGAAGATGCCGGTCAGAGGGTATTGCAAACGGTCGCTCCCGTGGTATGTTTTTGCCCGAATCAAACCGACGCACATCGCCTGTAGCGTCGGTCAACAGAGAGGAAACTACCATGGCTCATCCCGTAATTGATGCCGACGAGTGCATCGCTTGTGGCGTTTGCGTCGACTCCTGCCCCGCTGGCGTTCTGGAGCTCCAGGACGTCGCTACCGTCGCTGACGAGGATTCCTGCGTCGCCTGTGGCGCTTGCCAGGACGCTTGCCCCGCTGGCGCGATCACCGAGATCGTCGAGGAGTAACAACTCCCCCACTTGCACACTCAAAAGTACACCGTGCACAAAAAAGGAGGCCTCCGCATCGCCGCGGAGGCCTCCTTTTTTTGTGCGGATAACTAATTTGGCACCGCTGCAGATTGCCGCTTAGGGGCGTTTGCAGCGTCGGCTACGATAGATCGTCCTCGTAAGGCATGAGGTCTGCTAGGTAGCCTTTCTCCTTGAGCATCGCCTCGATCTCGTCGAGGGTTTGCTCGTCCTCCGCCGCGATGCGATGGAAGTGATAGCCGCTCGTCACCGTTAGTAGTGGAAAGCTCTTGCCGCTCTCGATATCGTGCAGGTAGCGCTCAACATCGCGACGATTGCGGATGTCCAGGTCGGCCGTGATCTTACCGTACACGCGGTGATTGACGATCACGTTGAGCACGGCGCCTCCGGCGTCGACGATACTCGTAAGCTCATCGCCTGCCTGCTCCACGCCGTGGCGAACCTTGACCAAGCGTGTGGGCACAGCGGGGCTGCTGGGGGCCTCCTGCAGCACGTAGCCGCGATTGGTCGCCACGATATCGTGCCCATCGGCGCGCAGCAGGGCGATGTCTTGCACGACAATCTGGCGGCTCACACCCACCTCACGAGCAAGTGCGCTGCCGGAGACGGGGCCCTTGGCTCGCTCGAGCACGCCCATGATGGCACGGCGACGCTCGCGGGCGTCCATTATTTACCGTCCAGCAGACGCAGGTGCTTAAGCGAGAGGTCGAGAATCGGCGCAGAGTGCGTCAGCGCCCCCGAGCTAATAAAGTCAACGCCCAGGTCGGCGAGTGCACGGATATTGCTGGCGTCCACGTTGCCCGAGCACTCGGTCTTGGCGCGACCGGCGATAAGCTCAATCGCGGCAGCCATGTCGTCATGGGTCATGTTGTCGAGCATGATAATGTCGGCACCGGCCTCCACGGCTTCGCGTACCATGTCCAGGTTCTCGCACTCAATCTCGACCGTCGTGGTAAACGACGCATGGGCGCGCGCCATCTCGATCGCGCGCGTCACGCCACCGGCGGCATCGATGTGGTTGTCCTTGAGCATGACGGCCGTCGACAGGTTGTAGCGGTGGTTGCTGCCGCCGCCGATCTCGACCGCCGCCTTCTCAAACACGCGCATGCCCGGCGTGGTCTTGCGCGTGTCGACGAGCACGGTCTTGGTGCCCTCGAGCGCCGCAGCCATCTGGTGCGTATAGGTAGCGATACCGCTCATGCGCTGCAGGTAGTTGAGCGCCACGCGCTCACCCGAAAGCAGCACACGCGCATCGCCGCGCACCTGACCCACATGGTCGCCGGCATGCACCTCGTCACCATCGGCAACGTCGAGCAGCACCGAGCTCTGCGAATCCAGCAGCTCAAAGGTGCGGGCGAACACATCCAGGCCCGCGATGATGCCATCTGCCTTGGCGATGAGCTCAACGGTGGCGGGGCGCGCCGTGGGGCACACGCTCGCCGTGCTCACGTCCTCAAAGGTGATGTCCTCGCGCAGGGCCTGCAAAATCAGATCATCGACGACGAGCTTCATGGTAATGGGATTCATGGTCTACTCCTCCGCGGCCTGCGTGCCGGCGGCACGGGCCAAATCATCGATTGCCAGGGTGTCGGCGCTCAGGGCGCGGTGACGTCCGTCGAGCGCGGGCTCGCCCGCCTGCTCCACGGCAAGCGACTCGCCGGTGCGCATACGCCAAGCGGCGCGACGACCCCAGACGAGGGACTCAAGCAGGCTGTTGGAGGCCAGGCGGTTCTTGCCGTGCACGCCGTTGCAAGCCGTCTCGCCGGCGGCGTAGAGCTCGGGCATCGAGGTGCGGCCGTCCTTGTCAACCCACACGCCGCCCATAAAGTAGTGCTGCGTGGGCGTGACGGGGATGGGCTCGTCCAAGATGTCGCGACCGTCCTCCAGACAGCGCGCGCGGATGTTGGCAAAGTGCCCGGTCACCACGTCGCGCTCGACCGGGGCAAAGCTCAGCCACTCGTGCTCGGTGCCGTCCTGCTTCATCTGCTCGCGGATGGCGGCGGCGACCACATCGCGCGGCTGCAGCTCGTCGGTAAAACGCTCGCCGGCGGCATTGAGCAGAATCGCGCCTTCGCCGCGGCAGCTCTCGCTGATCAGAAAGGTGCGGCCCGGCTGCGGCGAGAACAGGCCCGTGGGGTGAATCTGCACGTAGTCCAGGTGCTCCATCGTAATGCCGTGCTCCTGGGCGATGTAGCAGGCGTCGCCCGTGAGCTGCGGGTAGTTGGTCGAGTGGTCGTATACGCCACCGATGCCGCCCGTCGCCCACAGCGTATGGCAGGCGTGAATCTCAAACGGCTTGCCGGCATGCACGCCCTCGGCGGCATTTACCAGCTCGTCGGCGGGACGAGCCGAATCGTCCTCGTCCACGGGAACGGCGATGACGCCGGTGCACACCGTGGCGCCGTCGCGCTCGCCGGTCAGAATGTCGGTCATGGCCACGTGCTCAAGAATCTGCACGTTGTCCAGCTTGCGCACGGCCTGGAGCAGCTTGGTCGTAATCTCCTTACCCGTAATGTCGGCATGGAAGGCGATACGCGGGCGGCTGTGCGCGCCCTCGCGAGTGAAGTCGAGGCTGCCATCGGCCTTGCGCTCAAAGTCCACGCCCATGGCCAGCAGGTCGTTGATGACCGAACGGCTCGAGCGGATCATGATGTCGACGCTCTCGCGACGGTTCTCGTAATGGCCGGCGTGCATGGTGTCCTCAAAGAAGGCGTCGTAGTCCGAGCCCTCGGGCAGCACGCAGATACCGCCCTGCGCGAGCATCGAATCGCACTCGTCGACAGCGCCCTTGGAGAGCATGATCACGCGCGTGCTCGTCGGCAGATTGAGAGCCGCGTACAGGCCCGCTACGCCGCAGCCGGCAATGACGACGTCGCACTCCATGTCGGGGTATTGCTTGGTTTCCACAGGAATCCTCTCCCTTGAATGTGACATAAGGGACCATCCCTCATGCCACATTGTTCTAGCGTGCTGCGTACTCGAGCATACGATCGAGCGTGAGCTTGGCCTGGTCGGCAGCCTCGTCCGACACGCCGATCTGCACTTCGCCCTCGCCCGTCTCCAGGCAGCGCACAAGCTTTTCGAGCGTGATGAGGTCCATGTTGACGCAGGAGGGCTGCACCGCGGGGAAGTAGAACTTCTTGCCGGTGCCCTGGCAGCGGCGCTCGAGCTCGTAGAGCACGCCGCGGACCGTCACGATGATGAACTCGCTCGCGTCCGACTCCTCAGCATACTTGATGATGCCGGCGGTGGAGCCGATGTAGTCGGCCTCGGCCAGGACGTCGGCCTTGCACTCAGGATGCGCCAGCACGAGCGCGTTGGGGTGGGCCTCCGTCGCGTCGACGATCTGCTCGACGGTGATGATGTGATGGCGCGGGCAGTAGCCGTTGTTGAGGATGACGTGCTTTTGCGGCACCTGCTCGGCTACGAAGCGGCCCAGGTTTTGGTCGGGAATGAACAGGATATGCTGCTGCGGCAGCTCGGACACGATCTTAACGGCGTTGGAGCTGGTGACGCACACGTCGCTCCAGCTCTTGATCTCGACCGTGGAGTTGACGTAGCAGACCACGGCAAGGTCGTCACCGTACTCGGCGCGGGCGGCGTCGACCGTCTCGCGCTTGACCATGTGAGCCATGGGGCAGTCCGCGCCCAGCTCGGGCAGCAGCACGGTCTTGGTGGGGTTGAGCAGCTTGGCGCTCTCGCCCATAAACTCCACGCCGCACAGCACGATGGTCTGCTGCGGCAGGCTCTTGGCAAGCTTTGCCAGGTAAAAGCTGTCGCCGACGTAATTGGCCACAGCCTGGACCTCGGGTGCCACGTAATAGTGTGCCAGGATTACCGCATCGCGTTGGGTTTTTAGTTGCTGAATGGCCTCGACGAGCTCTGCGGGCACCAATGCCGCGCGCTCCGTTGCCGTCGTTGCCGATGCCAGGCCGGCCGCAATGTCGCGTGCAAGCTCCGACGCATCCATGTTCGCGCTCTGTGCCATCAAGGCCCCTCTCTTTTGGCGAATCTTGGGGCTTTAGTATGACACCTAGGTTTACAGCTGACAAGACAGCTGTAAACCTAGGTGTAAAGTTGAAATAAAGATTCAATCATGTGGCAGGTCCATTTTCGAACTGGCAAGCTGAGGATAGCCGAGCTCTCGATAGCGCAGGAGGCATCTTTCGCCACCGCAATACCGCTCGGCGCGAGTTGCGCGACGTGGGGCGCAAATGGGACACGCCTCCGCGAGCGGTCCGCACCCAATGTGGCAAAATCGAACTACTAAGGGGGCTCAGAATGCTCAAGATTATTGCCTGCGACGACGACGTCGCTTTTCTAGATAGACTGCACCGGATGATCGACCGTTGGTCGACCGAGACGGGTACGGCGGTCGATGTTGCGCTCGTCACGCGCGGCGAGGACCTGCTGGCCCGCCATGCCGCATCGCGCGCCGACATCATTCTGCTCGACATGATCATGCCGCTCGTCAACGGCATGGACACCGCACGCGAATTGCGCCAGGCCGATACCGCCGTGCGCCTGGTGTTCCTCACCTCGTCGCCCGAGTTCGCACTGGAGTCCTACGAGGTCCGTGCCTTCGACTATCTGCTCAAGCCCGTGACTTACGAACGCCTGGCACAGCTACTCGACGAGCTTTCGAGCATGCGCCCGGCGGCAACCGACGAGCTCGTGATCAAAACTTCCTTTGGCTACCACGCCCTGCGCCTGTCCGACATCGAATATGCCGAGGCGCGCAACAAGCACGTGGTCTTCCACCTGCGCGACGGACGCGATATCGAGGCACTCGAGTCGTTCCGCAGCGTCGAGGACCGCTTGGAGCAAAACGCAGTCTTCTTTAAATGCCACCGCAGCTACCAGGTCAACCTGCGCAATATCGATCACTTTGACCGCACGGACATCGTCATGCGCTCGGGTGCGTGCATCCCGCTTTCGCGCAGCTGCAAGCAGGGATTCCAAGACGCCTACTTTGCGGTTCGCTTTGAGGGTGGGAGACACTGATGGTCTCCTCGGTCGAAATGGTCCTTTGGGCAATCCACCACGCCACGACGCTGCTCTTTGGCGTCTTTGCCTCGGCGGCGCTGTGCGGTATCGAGATCAACCGGCGTCATGCGCTTGAACTGGTGGTCGTTACCATTCTGACCGGCACCGCCTTCTCAATCGCCAATGTCGTTGGCGGCGAACTATTTGCCCGACAGGTTTATCCACTTGCCGTGCACCTGCCGCTTATCGTCTACCTGTGTGCGCGCTACCGCCTGAGCCCGCTGCTTGCCGCGCTCGGCATTACGAGTGCTTATCTGAGCTGCCAGTTCAGCAATTGGATGGGCATCGCCGCCTTTGCCGCAACCGATTCGCAGATCGCGTACTATCTGGCGCGTATCGCGACCACACTCGCCGTCTTTGCCGTCCTGTTGCATTGGGCCGGCGACATCGGTCCGCGCTTGGCGATTAAAAGCACCACCGAGCTGGGCATCCTTTTAATCCTGCCGCTCGTCTATTACGTCTTTGACTATGCCACCAACGTCTACACCGCGCTGTTCCACTCGGGCTCGGTGGTGACGGTTGAGTTTTTGGCATTTGCGCTCTGTGCCTTCTATCTTATGTTTCTTGCCGTTTACCTGCGCGAATACGAAGAAAAGGAAACCGCCGAGCGAGAGCGTTGGATGCTCGAGACCCGCGACAGCGCCGCCATCAAAGAGCTCGAGGCTTGGCGTCAATCTGGGCGCGAGCTGTCGATTCTTCGCCACGATATGCGCCACTTCCTACGCGGCCTGGCCGCTTTAATTGAGGAGGGCCACACCGACGAGGCGCTCAAACGCATCGACGAACTCTGCGAAGCCGGCGACCGCACCGCCGTACGCCGCTTCTGCGCCAACGAGACCGTAAACATCGCGCTTTCGTCATTTAACTCGGATATCAATAGAAACGGCATTACCGCCAACCTGCGCGCCGCCGTACCCGAAACCATCCACGTAGGTGACGCCGACCTGTTTAGCGTGCTCTCAAATGCCTTGGAAAACGCTATCACCGCCGCAAGCGCCGCACCCCAAGGAAAGCGATTCGTCGACTTTGACCTGCGATTAGAGGACGGCCAGCTGCTGCTGTTAGTTTCCAACACGTTTGACCGCGCGCCGCGCATGGTCGACGGCATGCCCGTGACCCGGCATGCGGGCCACGGCTTTGGCACCAAGAGCATCAAACTTGCCGTGGAGCGCATGAACGGCAACTGTCAGTTCCGCATTAACGGCGATCGGTTTGAGCTGCGCGCTGTGATGTAGAAGTGCGGCGCCGATCTCGAGGCGTGCCTTGCCCGCCAGACAATCGCTCGCCGGCGCCAATCCGCTACAGCGGAGCGGCCGCCGGGGTCAGCTGCTTGATGTATGCCCACATGCGCTGCTTGGCGGCTTTGTCAGTGAGCGCCGCCTCAAAACCGTCGAGCGCGAGCACGCGGCGGCCCTGCACATGGGCGACCAAGCCGGGCTTGAGCATGGCGGTGTCGAAGTCATCGATCGCCACGAGCATATCGGCGTAGGTCTCGCGCATAGCGTCAGCCGCGTTGTTGTCGAGCAGTAGCACCGCCTCGGGGTCCAAAGCCTCAAGCGCCTCACGGAACAGCTCGCACGGCAGAGTCTCGCCCACCGCGACCGCTCCGTCGCCCGCGCCGGCAACGCTTGCCAGCGCGCAGAAATCCTCGGGCGCGTAGCCGATAGCCCCGAGCGCCTTGCGCAGCGCGGCGCCATCCGGGCCGGCGGCAAGCTCGCCGCCCGAGCGCTCGGCCTCATCCAAATCGCCTTTGACCAGCACGATCGGCGAGCACGCGTTGCCCGCGATGCGCACGCCACGCGCCGCAAGCGACGCGAGCTCCTGCTCGGTGGCCTGGGCGATGGCTTCTTTTTTCTGGCTCTGTGACGTGGACATGCGCTCTCCAATCGTTTGCGTGCCCACCATTATATAAAAGAGCCGCCCGCGAGTGGTTGCTTTGCGGGCCGCTGGGTATAAGCACGGTCGTACTGAGTTTTACGCGGCCGAGCCGCGTCGCATTATGGAGGTCACCATGGCTGACATTAAGCAGATTACCCCCGAGAACTTCGATTCCATCGTTAACGACAGCCTGCCCGTGCTGGTTGATTTTTGGGCTCCGTGGTGTGGACCGTGTCGTTCACTCTCGCCCATCGTGGACGAGGTCGCCGACGAGCTGGCCGGCAAGCTGGCCGTGGCCAAGTGCAACGTCGATGACAACCAGGACCTGGCCATGAAGTTTGGCGTCATGAGCATCCCCACGCTGATCGTCTTTAAGAACGGCGAAGAGGTTGACCGCTCGGTCGGCGCGCTGCCCAAGGCGAGGCTTCAGGCGCTGCTGGAGAAGCATCTGTAATACGCTTGTTACGTATCTGCCGTCCATGAGCGGTTTTGCACCGCTCGCCGGAGTGCCGGGTGCAGGGCGCGCGACCACGGATAGTATGGTAGACACAAACAGCCCCCAGTGAACGGGTGCGGGTCAGACGGACTCGCACCCGTTTTCTTATGCGGCGGCGCCCGGGGCGGGCGTAGTAGAATCTGAACCACTGGATTGCCCCGTACAAAAGGAGATTCCCATGCATGACGTTGGAATGAACATGAGCCAGCTTGCCATGAGCGTCAAGCAGGTCGACGACACCATCGAGCTCGCCCACGAGTGGAGCCATCAGCTGCTGCATGCGACCGAGAACTTTGACATGGAGCGTATTGGCGCCAAGCTCGAGGCCGCCATGGCTGCGCTGCACGAGGCGCATGGCGCGCTCGAGGGCTACGAGGACGCCATCGAGGCCGACCATAACTCCGTCGGCTCCGTGAAGCTGGTGTAAAGTGGCCGAACACGAGCATGGCAGCGGGTACGAGCACGAGCATCCGCACGGGGCGGACGGTGATGCGGGCTGCCACTGTAGTGGCTCCGGCTCCGAGCTGGTCCGTTTTTCGGTTACCGCACCCGACGACCTGCTGCGCCGTTTTGACGAGCAGATCGCACGCCGCGGCGACGTGGCCAACCGATCCGAGGCCGTGCGCGACCTGATTCGCGCCTCGATCGCCAAAGAGCAGATGCGCACGCCCGATGAGCAGGTTATCGGGTCGCTCACTATGATCTACGACCATCACACCGGCGATCTGACGCGCCGCCTGGACGAGGTGCAGCACGACTACACCAACGAGATCGTATCGACCATGCACGTACATCTGGATCACCACAACTGCTTGGAGATTCTGGCGCTCAAGGGTCGCGGCGAGCGCGTCTACGAACTAGCCGACCGCCTGCTGGGCCTGCGCGGCGTTAAGCACGGCGAGCTCACGTGCGCCGCCACCAAGCAGAGCCTGGGGCTGTAGCGGGATTTCCCGCAGCGCACCTGCCAAAAAGGGACAGGTTTATTTTGGCAGGTTTAGAAGTTTTACCTACCAAAACAAACCTGTCCTTTTTTGGTCGGTTTCGATGAGGGGTGTCGCATGCGGCATGTGCATATTCATGTGACGGGCATTGTGCAGGGCGTTGGCATGCGACCGTTTGTGTATCGCGAGGCCATGGCGCATGGCATTTGCGGATGGGTGCTCAACGCGGGCGACGGCGTGCATATCGAGGCGCACGCTCCGGCCGGTACGCTCGATGCTTTTGTTGCCGCGCTTTCTGAGCATGCGCCCGCGGCGGCTCGCGTTGAGCGAGTCGATATTGCGGATTTGGAGCCTGGCGGCTGGAGCACTGCCGATGAGCAGGGCTTTCACATTGTGGCGTCGCAGGACCAAACCGCGCACACGACGCTCGTCTCGCCCGATATCGCCACCTGTGACGATTGCCTGCGCGAATTGTTCGATCCCGCCGACCGACGCTATCACTACCCCTTTATCAACTGCACTAACTGCGGCCCACGCTTTACCATCATCCGATCGCTGCCTTATGACCGAGCGGCCACATCGATGGACCGTTTCCCCATGTGTCCCAAGTGCGCCGCGGAGTATGCCGACCCACTCGACCGGCGTTTTCACGCGCAACCCGATGCCTGCTTTGATTGCGGGCCGCATATTACGTGGCGCGAGGCTGTAAACGGCGATGCGTGCGGGAATTCGTCCGCGACACCGACCGTCGGCACCACACGCGAGGCCAGCGACGCTATCATCGAGCGCTGCGTTGAGCTGCTGGCCAGCGGTGGCATCGTCGCCATCAAGGGCCTGGGCGGATTCCATCTATCCTGTGACGCTGCCAACGAGCAGGCGGTGGCCGAGCTGCGCCGTCGCAAGCGTCGCAGCAATAAGCCGCTTGCCGTCATGGTGCGCAGTCTTGCTGATATCGAGCGCCTGTGTCATATCGACGATGCTGAACGCGATCTGCTCGCTGGCAGTATCCGCCCCATTGTGCTGCTGCGCCGGCGCACTGTTGGCGAGAGCAACGACGGTTCCCCCGACATCCTCGCTCTCGCGCCGTCCGTCGCGCGCGACCTTCCTGAGCTCGGCGTTATGCTCCCCTATACGCCGCTTCAACATCTGTTGCTTGCCGTGGCAGAAGCCTGCGGTATGCACGCGCTCGTCATGACCAGCGGCAACCTGAGCGAAGAGCCCATCGAGACCGATGACGATCTTGCCTGGGAGCGCCTCGTTGCCGCCGGCATTGCCGACGCGCTGCTCGGCAACGATCGAGCGATTCTCTCGCGCTATGACGATTCCGTGGTGCGCGTGGTTGACGGCGCCGTTATGCCCGTGCGCCGCGCTCGCGGATATGCGCCGCAACCGCTGTCGTTGCCGGCGCTCGACGGCACCACGCCCTGCGTACTCGCCTGCGGGCCGCAGCAAAAAGCCACGATTGCACTCACTCGCACGGACTCGGACGGTCATACGACCTGTTTTGTGTCGCAGCATATCGGCGATGTCGAAAACGGCGCGACTTTCGATGCTTGGAGCGCCGCGCGCTCGCGTCTGGAAAACCTCTTTGACCTGGCGCCTGCCGCCTTGGCATGCGACATGCATCCCAGCTATCTGTCGAGCCAATGGGCGCGCGAGCACGATCTGCCGCTTATCGAAGTCCAGCACCACCATGCGCACATCGCGAGCGTAATGGCAGAGGCGATTGTCGCAGGCCGGCTTGCGCCCGATGCACGCGTCCTCGGCATCGCCTTCGACGGCACGGGCGCCGGCACCGATGGCACCATATGGGGCGGTGAGTTTCTTGTCGCCCGTCTCACCGATTTTGAGCGCGTCGCGCATCTGCGCGCCTGGGCGCTTCCCGGTGGCGCCGCATCCGTACACGATGCCCGCCGCAACGCCTTTGCCCTGCTCAGCGAGCTCGACCTGCTCGAGCACCCGGGAGCCGCGGGGCTCTTGAACAGCCTTGACGAGCAAACGCGCAGCATAACGGCAACGATGATCGAGCGCGGCATCAACAGTCCGCGCACTAGCAGCATGGGTCGCCTGTTTGATGCCGCAACCGCGATTTTGGGCATTTGCGGCCAGGCAACCTACGAGGGCGAACCCGCCATCGAGCTCGAAGCCGCCGCCTGGCGCGCGCTCGACAGCGAAATCGCCCATTTTCCCGACGACAACGCCGGCTACTCCGCATCTGACCCATCGTGGCTGGACGGCCCCTATGTTCTGGACCAGAAAGCACTCTTTGAGGCACTTTTGGGAGGAATTGAAGCCGGAGCGCCCGCCAACAGGCTCGCACTCGACTTCCATGTCGGCATCGCGCGCTCCTCGGCGCGCATCGCCAGCGATATCTGCGTGCACGAGGGCATCGACACCGTCGCGCTCTCGGGCGGCGTGTTCATGAACCGACTTCTGCTTCAGCTCCTCGCCCGCGAGCTCAAAAGCGCGGGCCTTACTGTCCTTGTCCCCCACACCGTACCCGTCAATGACGGCTGCATCGCCTACGGTCAGGCGGCGGTCGCAAGCGCTCGTCTTGCGCAGATTGCATCACAGTAGCTCGCCCTCGCACGCCGCCGTCTCACAGGCGTAACGCGTTTGCCCGCGAACCCCGCGAGCGCTACCATCAACTGATGGATTATTGAGCGCCCGTCCAGCGCAAAGCGTATAAAAGGGGAACAATATGTGCCTTGCCGTTCCCGGTAAAGTAGTCAAACGCGACGACGACCTCAAGGCCACCGTCGACATGATGGGCATCGAGCGCCCTGTTTCGCTAAGACTCGTGCCGACGGCGCAGGTTGGCGACTATATTCTCGTACACGCCGGCTTTGGCATCCAGATCGTCGACGAGCAGGAAGCGCAAGAAACGCTCGAGCTCGTTAATGCCATGACCGAACTGGTCGAAGAAGACCAACTGGCCAGCAACCCGGCCGAGGCATACTAGTGGCGGCCGGACAGCCGGCTCGCTCCGGTATCGACTTTTCGGCATTTCGCGATTCCAAGCTGGCCCGCGAGCTCATCGAACGCATCCATGAACTCGTCGGCGACCACACCATCAACCTTATGGAAGTCTGCGGCACGCACACCGTGAGCATCGGCCGCTATGGCTTTCGCTCCATTATGCCGGCCGGGCTCAAGCTGCTGAGCGGACCGGGCTGCCCCGTCTGCGTTACCGCCAACCGCGACATCGACCACGCAATCGCGCTCGCCAACATCGACGGCGCCATCATCACCACCTTTGGCGACATGATGCGCGTGCCCGGATCGTCCACCTCGCTCGCTGCGCAAAAGGCGGCAGGGCGCGACATCCGCATCGTCTACTCCCCACTCGACGCGCTCGACATTGCCGAGCAAAACCCCGATCGCCCGGTCATTTTTATGGGCGTGGGCTTTGAGACTACGACGCCCACCATCGCCGCCGCCATCTTGGAGGCCGAGGCGCGTGGGCTTTTGAACTTTTCGGTCTATTGCGCCCACAAGACCACGCCGCCGGCGTTGCGTGCCATCGCCAACGATCCCGAGACCACCATCGACGGCTTTATCCTGCCGGGCCACGTCGCCACCATCACGGGCTTGACGCCCTTTAGCTTTTTGGTCGATGAGTTCGATACCCCGGGCGTGGTCACAGGATTTGAACCGGTCGATATCCTGCAGGGTATCTGCATGCTGGTCCAGATGGTTGTCGAGGGCAAGCCCGCGATTGGCAACGCCTACCGCCGTGGCGTCAACACAGACGGCAACCCCGTGGCGCGCCAGCTGGTCGAGCAGGTGTTTGAGCCATGCGACACCACGTGGCGCGGGCTGGGGCCGATTGCCAACTCGGGCCTTTCCATCCGCCCCGAGTTCTCGCGCTTTGATGCCCGCGCTCGCTTTGACGTGCCCGTTGAGGCGACGGTCGAGCCGCGTGGGTGCCGCTGCGGCGACGTGCTGCGCGGGGCCATTACGCCGAGCGACTGCCCTCTGTTCGGCCACGCTTGTACACCCGAGCACCCCGTCGGCCCGTGCATGGTGAGCTCCGAGGGCAGCTGCGCAGCATATTTCCGCTACCGAGGCTAATTGGTTCCGCCGTTCTAACGGACGGCGGACCGGTCGACGCTGAGCCTCACCCATATAATTCCACCCACGATTGGAGTTTTCGATATGTCCCATAGCGTTACCGATAGCACCGTCCTGCTGGGTCACGGCTCCGGCGGCCAGATGATGAAACGCATCATCGACGAGGTCTTTTTGGATGCCTTTGGGTCGCCCGAGCTGCTCGAGGGCAACGATGCCGGCGTCGCCGCGCTGCCCGCGAGCGGGCGCATCGCCATGTCGACCGACAGCTTTGTGGTCTCGCCGCAGTTCTTCCCCGGTGGCAACATCGGCCGCCTTGCCGTGTGCGGAACCGTCAACGACGTCGCGACCTCAGGCGCCAACGTGCGCTACCTGTCGTGCGGATTTATCCTCGAAGAGGGCTATCCCATGGATAAGCTCCGCCAGATTGTGCAGACGATGGCCGAGGCGGCGCATGAGGCGGGCGTGTCCATAATCACGGGCGACACCAAGGTGGTCGAGCGCGGCGGGGCCGACGGCGTCTACATCAATACCGCCGGCGTGGGCGAGGTTCCCACGGGCTTGGCGCTCAGCGGCGCCAACTGCCGCCCCGGCGATGTCATCCTGGTCTCGGGTACGCTGGGCGACCACGGCATCGCCATCATGAGCCAACGCGAGGGCCTGGCGTTTTCGAGCACGATCGAAAGCGATGCCGCGCCGCTCAACCACCTGATTGCCGACGTTCTGGCCGCAGCGCCCGGCACGCGTTGCTTTCGCGACCCCACGCGCGGTGGCCTAGCGTCCACACTCAACGAGTTTGCCCAGGCCAGCAATGTTGCCATGGAGGTCGACGAGGATGCCGTGCCCGTGCGTCCCGACGTGCAGGCTGCCTGCGAGATGCTCGGCTACGATGTGCTGCAGGTGGCAAACGAGGGGAAGATGGTTGCCGTCGTGCCGGCCGAGCAAGCCGATGCGGCTCTAGCCGCCATGCGTTCCGCCCGCTACGGCGAGAACGCCGCGATTATCGGCCGCGTGGTGCCGCTTGGATCGAGCGCTCGACCCGCCGTGCGCGTGCGCACCGGCTGGGGATCGACTCGCATCCTCGACATGCTCGTAGGAGAGCAGCTGCCGAGAATTTGCTAACAACAAAGGCTCAGGGCTATTAAAGATATTCAGATTCCAAACATGCCCGGCACGCATGCCCAGTATCATGGGGTGCGTTTTGGAACCCAATGACGGGAGCTTTCATGGCAGCAGCTTTTTCCCATGTGATTTTTGATCTGGACGGCACCATCCTCAACACGCTCGAAGACCTGGCGGCCGCCGGCAACCATACCTGCGAGACGCACGGCTGGCCTACGTTTGCCGTCGACGAGTACCGCTACAAGGTGGGAAACGGCATGCTCAAGCTGGTTGAGCGCTTTATGCCTGCCGAGTATGCGGGCGACGGCCGTATGTTTGAGCAGACGCTTGCCGAGTTTAGGGCTTACTACGGCGAGCACAAGGAGGACCACACCGCCCCCTATGCCGGCACAATCGAGATGCTCGACCGCCTGCGTGCCGCGGGCGTGCAGCTTGCCGTGCTCACCAACAAGGACCACATCTCGGCGGCTCCGCTTATCGAGAAGTATTTTGGTTCCGAGCGCTTTGCGCTGGTACAGGGCCGTGTCGATGCGTTTCCGCCCAAGCCCGAAGCACCCGTCACGCTACATGTGATGGAGGAGCTGGGTGCCAATCCGGCAACCACGCTCTATGTGGGCGATTCCAATGTCGATATCCTGACCGGCCACAACGCCGGCCTTAAGAGCGCGGGCGTCAGCTGGGGCTTCCGCGGCCGCGCAGAGCTGGAAGCCGCCGGCGCCGACTACGTGGTGGACACCCAGGCAGAGCTCGCGGCGCTGATTCTGGGCGAGTAACGAGCGACACTGCTTAACGCAGCTGCGACAATTCTTCCGCGCGGAAAGCGCATCCCGTTTTGGAGCTCCGGAATGGGATGCGCTTTCCGTTTGAGGCGCGTCGGAGAAACGGCATCCCGTTTCAGAGCAATATTCCGGGTCGCACTTTCCGCAACCCACCCCATCCGGAAAATGCGACCCACTATTCGGCCAAAAACCGGGTCGCGGTTTCCCAAGCACTCGATGCAACGCGGGCACAAGGAGTGTCCCCAACTGCCGCCCCAATGACCACCATGGCAACGACGCAGGTAGAGGGCGGACAGCGAAAACGCCCCTAAGCGAGCAAGGTGACGTGAAATGAAAGGGCGCTGACCTTCTGGTCGCGCCCTTGAAATTGAACGTCAGATTGCCGCTTAGGGGCGTTTGCAGCGTCGAGCAGTTGCGGCGTTTGGTAAAACGCCGCAACGAACTAGCTCAGCATTGCATCCATCATCTCGGAGTTGACGGAGTCGTCGGCAGACCACTCGCCGTCGTCGTTGCAGGTGTACTTGAAGATAACCGTGGTCTTCCTGGGCTCGGTGGCCTTGGTCACATCGACCATAACCTGACCGGCCATCTTGTACAGCTCGTCATCGGAAGGAACCGTATCAAGCGCGGCGACCTTCTCCTGATACTGGGTGGAGAAGTCCTCGACGATCTTGTTCATAGACTTGCAGGTGATGGAGACCTCGGCGGTCGCGACACCCTTGTCCTCGTCGACCGTCACGTCGCCGATCTTGTAGTCAAAGCCCTCGAGATAGGTCTTGGCATACTCCTTGGGATCGATACCCAGCTGCTCGAACTCGTCGCCCGAAGCCTCCTCCAGACCAGAGAGGAAGTCGTCGCCACCGTTCTTGACCTCGTCAAACTGCGTCGTAAGATCCTCGGTAATGAGCTCCTCAACCGAAGGACCTCCACAGCCGGAAAGCACGACCACGCATGCGACCAAGACGGCCATGAGGGGCGCAAGCAGCAGCTTCTTTTTCATGTTGTTCCTCCCAATGAGCGGCACCGCGCTTCCCGGACGCGGCACACGTTGTAATAAGTAAGCCCATACTATCCACTTATGAACACCCTCGGCAACGCGAAGGCGCGGTCGGTTCGTTTTAGCGTCCGAACGGTTTGCAAGCCCGCCCAACGTGCAATAAAACGCTTTCCCGCGGTGCAATAAAAAAGGTGGCCGGAAAACCCGACCACCCTCGCACAGCCTTTGGATGCCGCAGTTTACTTGCGGACGACCTTAACGATGGCGTCACCGGCGGCGACGGCAGACTCGGCCTCGACGGCGAGCTCGACGTCAGCAAACTCGGCGGTGTTGGACACGGCCACCACGACGCAGTCCTTGTAACCGGCAGCGGCGATCTTGGCGCGGTCGATCTTGAGTATGGGCTGACCAGCCTTCACAACGTCGTCGGCCTTGACGAAGCCCTCGAAGCCATCACCGTTCATGTTGACGGTGTCGACGCCAACGTGCACCAGAACCTCGATGCCGCTATCGGACTGCAGACCCACGGCGTGACCCATGGTGACAGTCACCTTACCGTCGCAGGGAGCGTAGACCAGATCATCCTCGGGCCACACGGCACAGCCCTTGCCCAGAACCTCGCCACCAAAGACGGGATCGGGCACGTCGGCCATCTTGATGACCTTGCCCTTGACGGGCGAGCACAGCACGTCGGCGCCAGCAGAAGCAGAGATGGAGGCCGGAGCAGCGGCAGCCGCGGGCTCAGCCTTCTTCTTGAACATGTCAAACAGACCCATACGTTTTCTCCTCTTGATTAAGCGCAACGTTTTGCGCATGCCTATGGTGATTATAGTGCCAAATGGTTCAAATGCTAAGGTGGGAACTCGAATCGCGAGCCCTTCCCGGTAGTGCTCGTGGGACGAGCATCTCCTTTGCATCGCGGGTCGATAAGCCGAGTATCGCCTGCGCACGGGACGGGCAGAAGCGGGCACACCAAACCCGACACTTCTTTTCGCTCTCGAGTCCTGCCGCCGCCCCGTCCCTGGCACTTCCTGATACCGACCGAAACGTGCCAAAATAAACCCGTCCCTTTTTGGTAGGTTTGGCGAGTGTGGATTTTCGGACACTTAACTAACGAGCGTGGATAATCTCCCACTTTGACTTTAAGGCCGTCACCGAGCCAAAAACGGGAGATTATCCGCTCTCATTTTGTATAACCCCCCTTGTACCAAGCCGAGCTCCATGGTCAAGTAATAACGACTTCTCATCATTAGATTGTTTACATCAATTCTAATGACTATTTAATCCTTAAACTCGTTATTAGAATTGATATGATTAGCCTAATAACGAGTTTCCGGCACTAAAGATATGGAGGGCGCGATGCAAATCGAGGAGAACGGCCAGGGAACGCTCCGCAATAATCTATCGGGGAAATTGGCTTACTATTCGTTTTTTCCAACGCCCTTGCAATCATTGAGGCAGCTAAACCTCACCGAGGAAACCTATCGCACGCTTTCCGCATGCTCACGAAAGCTTGGAGAGCTTGAAGGCATGCTCTACTTTGTTCCCAACGCCGACATGTATCTGACAATGTACGTGCGCAAAGAAGCACTCCTTTCTTCGCAAATTGAGGGAACCCAGTGCACGTTTGACGACCTACTTAGTCCATCGCAAACACAACTCCATCATAAAGATGTCGCAGACGTCGTGAATTACGTCCGTGCTGTCGACCGCGGCGTAGAACTGCTCAAAAAGATGCCCTTGTGCACGAGACTTCTTAGGCAAGTTCATGCGGTCCTGCTGGACGGAGTGCGCGGAACGGAGAAGAACCCAGGCGAGCTGCGCTCCTCACAAAACTGGATTGGCCCCTCAGGCTGCACCATTGCAACCGCATCGTTTGTCCCTCCAAACATTGAAGATTTGAGTAACACGCTCCAGGACCTCGAACGCTTTATCAATGAGCCTCAAGTCGAAATGGATCCGATTGTGCGGGCGGCGCTCGTCCATTACCAATTTGAAACTGCCCATCCATTCCTAGACGGAAACGGTCGCCTGGGCAGGCTTCTCATTACACTTATGCTCATCAATGATGGCGTTCTTCATTCTTGCTTGTTCTATCCATCGTTCCAGTTCAAGAAAAATCGAAGCGAGTACTACCGGCAACTCACATCCGTAAGGGAGAGAGGCACTTACGAGGAATGGATAGAGTTTTTCTGCAACAGTCTTCTCGAGAGTGCGAAGGACTCGGTAGGGTCTTTAAAAAACCTTGTTGACCTCCATAACCGTTCCACAGCAACCATTACCGAAAATCTCGGAAGGACTGCTGCAAACGGGCAAAGGCTGTTGGGCATTCTTGAAGAGCACCCCATCGTCGACACCGCATTCATCGCTGCCCAACTCGATATCGGCAGGAGTACCGCGAGCTCGCTCGTCAAATCATTTGAAGAATTGGGTATCCTCCGTCCTCTCGACGAGTCAAGACAGAGATACCGGCAGTACGGGTATGAAGAGTATCTTTCGATTCTCAGGGAAGACGCCGAGCCGATTAGATAGGCATCGCAGCCCAGGCAAATTAAAGCGAGCGCGGATAATCTCCCACTTTGAGCCCGCACACAGGCCAAAACTGGGAGATTATCCACGTTCATTCCTGACTAGTCATTTAAGAACGTCCCCAATGACTACTCCGGCATCGCCGATGTTTCGGCAACGACAGACACTATGACCCAATCCGAGGGCACTAAAAAGATAGGAGCCCCC
>CAJLCM010000010.1:0-41162 GCA_905205145.1 uncultured Collinsella sp. | reverse complement strand
GGCGGTGTAGCTCAGTTGGTTAGAGCACACGGTTCATACCCGTGGCGTCACTGGTTCGAATCCAGTCACCGCTACCATAGGTAACACGGTGGCTTCTCAATAGTATGTTGAGAGGCCACTATGGTATAAAGGCAAAGTCCCGTCCGGGGACGACCTGTTTAGAGGAGGGCTTTATGGCCAAAGAGAAGTTTGAGCGCACTAAGCCGCATGTTAACATCGGCACCATTGGTCACGTCGACCACGGCAAGACCACGCTGACCGCCGCCATCACCAAGGTTCTCTCTGAGACCGAGGGCTGCAAGGCTGACTTCACTGCGTTCGAGAACATCGACAAGGCTCCCGAGGAGCGCGAGCGCGGCATTACGATCTCCGTCTCCCACGTCGAGTACGAGACTGCTGCCCGTCACTACGCTCACGTTGACTGCCCGGGCCACGCTGACTACGTCAAGAACATGATCTCCGGCGCTGCTCAGATGGACGGCGCTATCCTGGTCATCGCCGCTACCGACGGCCCCATGGCTCAGACCCGCGAGCACATCCTGCTCGCCCGTCAGGTCGGCGTTCCCTACATCGTCGTCTTCCTGAACAAGTGCGACATGGTCGACGATGACGAGCTCATCGACCTCGTCGAGATGGAGACCCGTGAGCTCCTCTCCGAGTACGATTTCCCCGGCGACGACATCCCCGTCATCCGTGGTTCCGCTCTGGGCGCTCTCGAGGGCGACGCCAAGTGGATGGACGCTATCCGCGAGCTCATGAACGCTGTCGACGAGTACATCCCGACGCCTGCTCGTAACAACGACCTCCCGTTCCTGATGGCCGTTGAGGACGTTATGACCATCTCCGGCCGTGGTACCGTTGCTACCGGCCGTGTCGAGCGCGGTGAGCTCAAGCTCAACGAGCCCGTCGAGATTGTCGGCATCAAGGATACCCAGAACACCGTCGTTACCGGTATCGAGATGTTCCGTAAGTCCATGGACTTCTGCGAGGCTGGCGACAACGTCGGTCTGCTGCTCCGCGGCATCAAGCGCGAGGACATCGAGCGCGGCCAGGTTCTCTGCAAGCCCGGTTCGGTTACCCCGCACACCAAGTTCACCGGCGAGATCTACGTTCTGACCAAGGAGGAGGGCGGCCGTCACACCCCGTTCTTCGATGGTTATCGTCCTCAGTTCTACTTCCGTACCACCGACGTTACCGGTACGGTCAAGCTTCCCGAGGGCACCGAGATGGCTATGCCTGGTGACCACATCACCATCGAGGGCGACCTCATCCACCCGATCGCCATGGAGGAGGGCCTGCGCTTCGCTATCCGCGAGGGTGGCCACACCGTCGGTTCGGGCATCGTCTCCACGATCATTGAGTAAATTAGCTCTTTGATATAGCTGACTTAGAGAACCCGGCACTTATATGGGTGCCGGGTTCTTTTCTGCAATGGATATTGAGCCGTTGCTGGTGTCGAGAGGATCGACAATGGTCCTGGGCGCACCGTCGATTAGCTCTCGTTGGCTTCATTGATGTGTTCCAAATATGAATGGATCCACCGAGAACCAATTGATTCGAGGTTTTCATTGACAGCACTTATATAGAGCTGATAAAGTACCAACTCGTGCCCGTACGGGGCGGAAATGAAAGGTTCAGGATACATGCGTACTCTAGTTACTCTTGCGTGCACTGAGTGCAAGCGCCGCAACTATACGACCACCAAGAACAAGTCGACCATGCCTGATCGTATGGAGATCAAGAAGTATTGCCCCTGGTGCCGTCATCACACGCTGCACAAAGAGACTCGTTAGTCTCTAGTCACATACGCCAGTAGTTCAATTGGTAGAGCATCGGTCTCCAAAACCGAGTGTTGAGGGTTCGAGTCCTTCCTGGCGTGCCAGTCATTATTCCGTAAGCTCCCAATTGGGGGCTTACGGTTTACTCATGTATAAGCGCATTGCGCGGAGGTAACCCAAATGGCCAACAAGAAGAACAAGAAGAAGGCTCAGCAGCCGGCACCTGCCAACAACGCTGCCGCCAACTCCAAGGTTGAGGCCAAGAAGGCCGTTGCCAAGAAGAACGAGAAGGCTGCGAAGTCCAAGAAGAACGAGAAGCCTGGTTTCTTCGCCCGCACCAAGAAGTATTTCGCTTCGGTGAAGTCCGAGATGAAGCGTGTCACGTGGCCCGATAAGAAGGAGCTCGTGAACTACTCGGTCGTCGTTTGCGCTTCTCTGATCGTCGTCGGCGTCGTCATCGCTCTGCTCGATGCTGGCTTTGGCGAGGCTCTTGCTCTGTTCTCTGGATTGAGGGGCTAAACCATGTCTAAGCGTTGGTACGTCGTTCACACTTACTCTGGATACGAGAACCGCGTTAAGTCCGATCTCGAGCATCGCATCGAGACTATGGGCATGCAGGACCGTATCTTTGATATCGAGATTCCTATGGAGCGCGTCACCGAGATTAAAGAGGGTGGCAAGCGCGAGACCAAGGATTCCAAGATTTTCCCGGGTTATGTCCTGGTCCGCATGGAGATGGATGATGATGCTTGGACGTGTGTTCGCAACACGCCCGGCGTCACCGGTTTCCTGGGCGGCAACGGTAAGCCCGCACCGCTTTCCCGCGATGAGTACAACAAGATGACTCGTCGTCCCGGTAAGGGTGATTCGCCCAAGCGCACCTCGGTTGATATTGAGGTCGGTACGTCCGTCCGCGTCACCGATGGCCCGCTTACCGACTTTGATGGCAAGGTCTCCGAGGTTAACACCGAGGCTGGCAAGCTCAAGGTCACGCTGATGATCTTTGGCCGCGAGACGCCGGTCGAGCTGGACTTTAACCAGGTCGCTGTCATCGCTTAAGTTTTCGTCCGTTCGCGCGAGCGTGCTTCTTCTGTGACTGCTCATCTCAGGAGTGCTTCTAACACGTGCGTGCTTACGATATAGCAAGTACTTCACACTCGTGATTCGAAAGGAATGACCATGGCTGAGAAGAAGGTTGCCAACGTCATTAAGCTCCAGATTCCTGCTGGTGCAGCTAACCCCGCTCCTCCCGTCGGCCCCGCCCTGGGCGCTGCTGGCGTGAACATCATGCAGTTCTGCCAGGCCTTTAACGCCGAGACGCAGGACAAGAAGGGCGACATCATCCCCGTTGAGATCTCTGTCTACGAGGATAAGTCCTTCTCCTTCATCACCAAGACCCCGCCGGCGGCTCACCTCATCAAGAAGGAGCTGAACCTTAAGTCTGGTTCCGCTAAGCCCCAGGCCGACAAGGTTGGTCAGCTCTCCCAGGAGCAGCTCACCAAGATCGCCGAGATCAAGATGCCGGACCTCAATGCCAACGACATTGACGCCGCCAAGAAGATTATCGCCGGTACCGCCCGTTCCATGGGCGTCACCATCGCTGAGTAGCGATTTCTTATGGTAACGACGGGTGCTCCGACCGGGGCGCTCGTTGAAATGTGTGCAATAGGGCACACGATACGATGTGGGAGGGCTCACGCCCGTTTAACCACAGGAGGTAATGCACATGGCTAAGCATGGTAAGAGCTATAACGCCGCTGCCGAGAAGATCGACCGCGCCACGCTCTACACCCCCCTTCAGGCTGCCAAGCTCATTAAGGAGCTCGACACCGCCAAGTTCGACGAGACCGTCGAGGCCCACTTCCGTCTGGGCATCGATACTCGTAAGGCTGACCAGAACATCCGTGGTTCCATCTCCCTGCCCCACGGCACCGGCAAGACCGTTCGTGTTGCCGTCTTCGCCGAGGGCGAGAAGGCCCGCGAGGCCGAGGCTGCCGGCGCTGACATCATCGGTTCCGACGAGCTCGTCGCCCAGATCCAGAAGGGCGAGATCAACTTCGACGCCGCTATCGCTACGCCGAACATGATGGCCAAGGTTGGCCGCATCGGTAAGATCCTTGGTCCCCGTGGCCTCATGCCGAACCCCAAGCTCGGCACCGTGACCATGGACGTCGCCAAGATGGTCTCCGAGCTCAAGGCTGGCCGCGTTGAGTACCGCGCCGACCGCTACGGCATCTGCCACGTGCCCCTGGGCAAGAAGTCCTTCTCTGAGCAGCAGCTCGTCGAGAACTACGCTGCCCTGTACACCGAGATCCTGCGCGTCAAGCCCTCTTCTGCTAAGGGCAAGTACGTTAAGTCCATCTCCGTGTCTTCCACCATGGGCCCTGGCGTCAAGGTCGATCCCGCTGTCCAGCGTGACTTCCTGGCTGAGTAACTAACAGTTACTGCCTGAGCAAAGCAAGCATTGCTAAAGAAACCCGGTTCTGCCCCGTGCAGGACCGGGTTTCTTGCTATCTCGGGCCAAAACCACCACAAAGGGGACAGGCACCTTTGTGGTGGTTTTGGCACTTTGGCGTCAATGTTATGGCATCGCAGCGAGCCGGTTCCAAGTGCCCCAGGTCGCCCCGAAAGAGGAGCGACGCGTACTTTGGTACGCGAGCGACGGCTTGAGGGGCGAGATGGGGTGCTTGGGGCCGGCGCAGCGTCAAGCCTTAAAAGTGGTTACCAGGGTGTTCTAGCGGTAGAGGACTCGATGGCCTCGTGGCGCTTGAGCTCGCGGCGCATGGTTTGCGAATTGAGCCAGGCTGCCTGCCAGCCACGGATGGGGTAGTGCGCTTCGTCAAGTTCAAACTGCGTATAGCCGCAGGCGTTGATGATTGTTGCCCCGCATGCATGCCGACGCTCACGCTGAAAGTCGTGGCTATAGCATTGGTGCACATGCCCGTGCACCATGTAGTCGGGATTCCAGGACTCGAGCGCTGTGTTAAAGCATTCGAATCCTCGATGTGGCAGATCATCCAGGTCGCCCACGCCGGCGGCGGGTGCATGGGTGAGCAAGATGTCGCAGCCGCCGACCATCCTGATTTTACGCGACAGCTTGCGCATGCGCTTGGCCATCTCGCGCTCGGTGTACATGTTGGCACCGTCTCGATAGCGCATGGAGCCGCCAAGCCCCGCAATGCGGACGCCGCGATACACGTACACGGTGTCTTCGACGCAGATGCATCCACCCGGTGCATGACGTGCATAGCGGTCATCGTGGTTGCCGCGCACGTAGATGAGCGGCTTGTTGATGACGGTGACCAAAAACTCAAGATAGTCCGGGTCCAGATCGCCAGCTGACAAAATCAGGTCAACACCCTCAAAGCGTTCCTTGCGAAAGCATTCCCATAGGCATCGCTCTTCGGTATCGGCTACGGCAAGGATCTTCATAGGGCGCGGACTTTCGGCTCATCGTTGGGCTGCGGAATGGCGCCTACCACGTTGTCGGCCAGCCAGTCCATCTCGACGATTTGCGTGCTCGGCAGCGGGGGAAAGCCCTCGATCTGCACCACGCCGTCTTGGCTATGGAGCTCGCCGCCAAATGGATTGATGGAACCCTCGACGATGCCATTGCGGAGCAGCTGAACGAGCTTGCGCGTCTGATAGGGCAGGCCCGGAGCGTAGCGAATGTCGATAACACCCGAGCTCATGCCATACCAGTAGTTGACGGCGCGAACCTGGCTGTCGTCACTGGTCTCATCCCAGGTGCCATGCAGCAGGCTTCGCACGATAAGCTCGTAGTATCGACCCCAGTTCCATACCGGCATGGCGATGCCAACGACCTTCCCATCGACCAGGCGGTGAAGTCCGTAGGCCGTGGGGTCTTCGAGCGACTTTGACATGTCGGCGCCGGTCATGACGCTCACGCCTTCGCGGCACATTGCCTCGGCAAGACCGCCGGCGGGCACATCGCCCCAGGTGAGGATAATTTGCGCGCGGGGGTCGAGCAGCGAGGCGCCGATGGCAAAGGCATTGATCTCGCTGAGCGCGCCGGATGCGAAGACCGACGCGTGGTAGCCGATGCGATGGTTGTCCGCCATGCTGGCGGCAAGGGCGCCCAGGAGGAACTTGGCCTCGTACATCTTGCCAAAGTACGAACGGACGCTTTGATGGGGAAGGCCGATAGAGCAGTTGAGGAACCGAACCCGGGGATACTCAACGGCAGCCCTGAGCGTGTATTCCATCAGGCGGTGCGAGGTCGAGAAGATGACGTTTGCTCCATGTTTGACAGCCGTTTCCACGGCGGCGTAGAACACATCCGGATCGTGACAGTCCTCGAACGCCTCGGTGCGCACGATACCGCCAAAGTGCTCATCGAGATACTGGCGCCCTTGGTCGTGCAGGCTGTCCCAGCTCGACGCCGCACAGGGGAACTCATGGATAAAGGCGATGCGCAGGGGGTTGGCCGCCGAATAGACGGTCTTGCCCATAAAGAAGCTGAGCACGCCGGAGGTGGACTTGGCGGGCGACTCCTCCTCATCGACGCTCGGCGCTTCGACAAGATCGACCTTGTCCTCGTCATTTTTGCCGGCAATGACCAGCTCGCGCCAAATCTTGCACAGGCGGTTTACGACGATATCCGTCGGCGTATCCAGCAGGCGGTCCTGGTTGTACACATTGAGGTAGACGAGCATGGCGTCGGCGGGCGTAATGTCCAGGTGGTCGCCGCCTGCGCGAAGGTAGGCGCGCTTAAAGAGCAGGAAGGTGTGGCGCAGGTAGTCGACCTTTTTCTGCGGCCATTTTTCGATAAGGTTCTGACCGAGCATCTTGGCGAGCGTTTCATAGCTTCCCTCACGCGAGAATTCGATCTCGTATAGGGGGCAGACGCGCCAAAACGCGCAGAACTCACCGTACAGGCGGCTTTCGACGGAATCCCATGTGCCGGGGTAGAGACGGGTGACCTTGGCCGAAACCGTCGGGGCGTCCAGGAATTTGAGGACACTGACGCGTTTGTTGCCTTCCTGGACATAGAACCGATGCATGAACTCGGTGACGATGATGGGGTCGCGATAGCCCTCGGTTACCTGGATGTCGTAGAGGTTGGACCACTTGCGGGCGAACTCGGTGTTAAACGGCAGCAGGGGCATAAAGTTGCATGAAAAGGTGGACTGACGGCCTTTGGTGACCGTGCCGACGACCATTTCGAGCGGAATATCCCTTAGGCCGACATTCTCTCGCTGACCTAAGGGGAGTTGAGCAACCAAGCTATCGAGGTCCGTAAGGTATGGATGCTCGCTTTGGCTGATGGCGCGACGGCGTCCCTGCTCGCCGCGCTTGCGTGCTTGACGATAGGCCTCTTCCATGGTGTCTACTCCCTTAGTCGTTTAAACAACGATATGAACCATGGTACCACGAATGAAAACCACTACAAAGATGCCTGTCCCCTTTGCGGTGGTTTAGGCGATGATGGGGGCGATGGCGCGGATGCAGGCGTCGGCTGCCGTGAAAGTAGTGTTGTCGTCGCTGACGATAAAGATGATCTTGCCCTTGATGCCAAAGTCGCCGATCTCGCTAAAGAGCACATAGGGCTCCTTGTCAAAGCTCGAGATGGGAAGCACGGCGGCCTTGGTGGCGCTGGTCAGCTCGTCTGCCAGTGCGTCGAGCGAGGCCCACTTGGACGTGTCCTTTACGGCAACGGGCACGGCCACGCGCCCAAAGGGCATCAAATGCACGAGCGTGTTCTTGGAGATATTTGAGTTGGGGACGATGATGGTCTGCCCACAGGCATCCTCAATCGTTGTATGGCGCCAAGTGATGTCTTGGACAACGCCGGATACGCCGCCGACCTCGATATTGTCGCCGGGTTTGATGATGCCCATAAAGGTCACCTGCATGCCGCCGATAAGGTTTGATAACGTGTCCTGAAAGCCGAGCGAGATGGCGATGCCGCCGACGCCAAGAGTGGCGACGAGCGCGTTTGCGTTAATGCCAAAACAGTTGTCGAGGATAAAGCTGCCGCCAATCATCCAGATGACGGCGCGCGCGATGTTGATGAAGATACTCGATGCCGGAAGCGGGTTATCGTCTCGGTTAAGCAGATGGTTCAGGGTCTTGGATACGACCTTGGCGGCGACGGCGGTGCCTATCGCCAAGATGACGGCCCAGATGATGTTGTGGACCCACCGTTGCTCAAAGAAATGAAGAATCGGCTCAAACAATTCCATGTAGGGAAAACCTCCTAATGATCGTTCAACCATGATACCCACCAAGAAGCCCGTCCGATCAAATTCGGACGGGCTTCTGTGCTCGATATAAGGTTTACGCGGCGGGGCTGTAAGGCCCGGCGGTGTAGCTTAGCGTCGACGCTTCCAAATAATACCGAGCATGATGACGATGATGCCGCCGATAAGGCACGCGCCAACTACTGCCAGCGTGCGGTCTCCCGTTGCGGCGAGCTTACCGGTCGTCTTCTTGGTGATGCCCTTCGTGGTCGTCGTGTCCGTCTTAGGCGAGGGCTTAGGCGTCGGGGCCGGTGTGGGCGTGGGGTCCACGGCTGCGGAGCCGAAGCCGATGGTGCCGGCGAGCCCGGCCATCTTGCTCTCCCAGCCGTTCTGCCCAATCAGCGCCCTCAGCGCCGCCTCGCACGTGCCCCACTCGGTGTACTTGGTGGCGTGTGCAAAGGTGGGAAAGTCGGTCGTGTTGGTAATGATGTAGTTGTTGGTGGCAACGGTATAGGTCTTGGCGGGGTCGAGCGTACTGCCGTCCTTGGTGAGTGTGGCACTCACAATGCGCTTGCCTTCGGGCTGCGTCCAATCAATCGTCACGTTGATGCCGCCAAAGGAGAGAACGCTGCCAGAGTCATCGCGCCACTTGTACTTGTCTTGCGCCTCCTGCTCGGTATGGCCGGCTGCCACGTAGGCTTGCTGAAGCTCGTAGCTGTGATTGCATTCGTCGCTGATTTGCAGCGAGTGCTCGAGTGCTGCGAGGAAGTCCGCGCCGGTCATGGTCCAGGTTTCCACGGTGTTGCCGTAGGGCGAGATGGCGATGACGTTGCCGGCGGTCACGTTGCCCGCCGCGATGCCGCCGCGGATGCCGCCAGCGTTTTCGATAGCGAGGTCCGCGCCCGTCAGGGCAAGATAGGAGCCGCAAATCACGTGGCCGATGGTCTGGGCCTTGGTGGTATCGCCCTCCTTGCTGGGACGGAAATCGGTGGTGCGCACCATTTCCCAACCATGCGTGCCTGCGGCGTCCTCGCCGTAGAAATAGTTGGTGGTGGATGTGCCGAGCACCTTGTTCGATTCGTTTTCAAAGGCCTCGTCGAGCGGCTTGATCTTGTTGCGGACGGCTTCAAGGCAGCTTTGGTAGTCGGAGCCCTTGTCGGGGTCTGCCAAAAGGTCGTTGACGTTCTTGGCGGTGTAGAGCTTCTCGTCGCTGCCGTCTGCAGGGACCGTGACCGTGTCATCGTCGGTCGTCTCGGTGCCATTGGTGTCGTACTTGTACGGAATGGAAAGCAGCCCCACCTCGGCAAAGGCGCTGCCTGCCTCGACAACGTGGATCGTCTTGCCGTCGGCTCCCGTCACCTTCTCGTTAAGGTTGATGTGCTCGTGGCCTGCGATAAGGGCATCGACGCCACGGAGCCGCGTGGCAAAGGTCTTGGCGTCGAGTGTGTGCGCGATACACACAACAACATCGCAGCCCTCCCTGCGCAGCTGTTCTGCCTCGGTATTGATGGCGTTCGCGGCACTCGAGAACGACGTACCCGCGACCAGGTCCGCGCGCAGCGAGGATCCCAGCGACTCATCCATGGCACCTACGACGCCGACCTTGATTTTGTAGTCGAATGTGGAGTAATCTTCGCTATCCTCCCAGGTGCGATCGAGCGTCTTCGTGATGCTCGAGCTCCATACGCCGCTCGTAGACTTCGCGTTCGCGCAGAGCATGACGAAGGGCGTGCCGGTGGTGCTATAGCCGGTCATGGTGCGGAGTTTGTCCGCGCCGTAGCTCCAGTCGTGGTTGCCTGGCGTGGTCGCGTCGTAGCCGTCGGCGTAGAAGGTGTCCATGAGCTCGGCGATGCTCTTGCCCTCGCTCATGGTGGCAAAGGACTGCCCGTGGAAGGTATCGCCTGCATCGAGCAGAAGATCGGGGGCGCTGCTTTGGGCGCTATAGAGAACCGCCAGTCCGTCAAAGCCGACAGTGCCGGTGCCCTTGCTTGCGTTGTAGCTGTACTTGTAGCTGCCGTGGATGTCGTTGGTGTGCATGACGGCCACGGAGCCGTCAATAGCGGCGGGCAGGTTTCCCGCGAAAGCGAGGCTTGGGATGCCTGCGAGCGCGCCGGCAAACAACGCGGCGGCTAACGCAAAGCGGGGGAGTCTTTTCATGGCAGTTTCCTTAGTCCTTAGCCAGAATGTCTGATTGAATATCGGATTATCGACATAATATGCGAAAACCGCCGCAAGGGCGTCTGTCCCTTTGCGGCGGTTTTGGCGTTTGCGCAGATAAAACCTGCCAAAATAAACCTGTCCCTATTTGGCAGGTTTTAGCTCAGCAGCATGCGGTCGTTGGCGAGCTCGCCGCCCGAGACCTCCTCGAACTTCTGCAGCAGGTCGGCCACGGTGAGCGACTTCTTCTCGTCGCCGGCCACGTCGTAGATCACATGGCCCTCGTGCATCATGATCAGACGGTTGCCCAGACGGATGGCGTCGTTCATGTTGTGCGTGACCATGAGCGTGGTCAGGTGGTTCTCGTCGACGATCTCCTCGGTCAGGTTGAGCACCTTAGAAGCTGTCTTGGGGTCGAGTGCCGCGGTGTGCTCGTCGAGCAGCAGCAGGCGTGGCTTGGTGAGCGTGGCCATCAGCAGGGTGAGTGCCTGGCGCTGGCCGCCTGAGAGCAGGCCGACCTTGGCGTTGAGGCGTGTGTCCAGACCGAGATCCAGGCGTTTGAGCAGCTCAACGTACTCGTCCTTCTCGGCCTTGGTGACGCCCCACGAAAGACCGCGACGCTGGCCGCGGCGCTTGGCTAAGGCCAAGTTCTCGGCAATTTGCATGTCGGCTGCGGTGCCGCGCATGGGGTCCTGGAACACACGGCCCAGGTACTTGGCGCGCTGCGACTCGCTCAGACGCGAGATGTCGGTGCCGTCGAGCTCGATGACACCAGAATCGAGCGGATACACGCCGGCGATCATGTTGAGCAGCGTGGACTTGCCGGCGCCGTTGCCGCCAATCACGGTTACAAAGTCGCCGTCGTTAAGGGTGAGGTCGACGCCGGTGAGTGCGCGCTTCTCGGTGACGGTGCCCTTGTTAAAGGTCTTTTTGACGTGCGAGAGCTTAAGCATTTGCCTCATCTCCCTTCGTGTAGGAGCTGCGGAGCTTATAGCGCTCCCAAACCACGGGCACGCACAGGGCCACGGCGACGATCACGGCGGAGAGCAGCTTCATGTCGTTGGCGTCCATGCCCAGCTGCAGCACGATGGCGCGGATAAGGAAGTACACCACGGAGCCAAAGACGGCGGAGGCAAGACGGACGCTAAACTGCGTGAGGCCGCCGGGCAGCAGGCGACCGAGCACCTCGCCGATGACGATGGCGGCAAGACCGATAACGATGGCGCCGGTGCCCATGCCAATGTCGGCATACTTCTGGCTCTGGCAGATGAGCGCACCCGAAAGGCCAATGAGGGCGTTGGAGAGCACGAGGGCGATCATTTTGGTGGTGTTGGTGTTAACGCCCAGGGCGCGGATCATGTACTCGTTGTTGCCGGTGGCACGCAGCGCCGAGCCGATCTCGGTGCCAAAGAACCAGTACAGGATGGCGACGATGGCCACGGCCAGCACAATGCCTAGGATAATGGCAACAGTGGACTGCGGCAGGCCCGTCATGTTGCTGACGGATGAGAAGATAGTGCCCTTGGCAAGGATGGGCGTGTTGGACTTGCCCATGATGCGCAGGTTGATGGACCACAGACTGATCTGCGTAAGGATTCCGGCGAGGATTGCGGGAATCTCAAAGACGGTGGTCAAGATGCCCGTGACGGCACCCGCGATGGCGCCGGCGCACATGCCGGCCAGCACGGCGAGCAAGGGGTCGACGTTATTGTTGACGATGAGCACGGCGCAGACACAGCCGCCGAGGGCAAAGCTGCCGTCGCAGGTCATATCGGGGATGTCGAGCAGGCGGAACGTGATAAACACGCCAAGCACCATAATGCCCCAGAGGACGCCCTGCGAAACGGCGCCCTGCAATGCAATGAGCATGCTTCATACCTCCTAGGATAGGGTGGACACGTGATTTTCCATAATAGCGGTACCAATGCATAAAAGAGCGGCGGACAGACGTTTTGTTTTACCTGAAACAAGCAGGGCGAACGCCGGCCTTTAGCGTTCGCCCCAATGACTCAGATATTGAATAACGCAGCCGTGGCGCGCGTGCGGGCCCTAGACGCGTTATTCGTCCAGAGTGGAAAGGTCGATGCCCAGCGCCTCGGCCATTTCGTCGTTCTTGACGACGACCAGGTCCTTGCTCGAGAGGTGCTTGATCGGCATGTCTTCGGGCTTGGCCTCGCCCTTCAGGATCTTAACGGCCATCTCGCCCGCGGCGTAGCCCAGGTCCTCGTAATTGATGGAGAGGGTGAACAGGCCGCCGGCCATGCACATACCCTCCTCGCCAGTCACGAAGGGAAGCTTGTTCTCCTTGCAGATCTGGCCGACCTGCGAGGCACCCGCGGCGATGGTGTTGTCGGTGGGGGAGTATAGCGCGTCGACCTTGCCCACGGCAGACTCGACGACGGACTGAATCTCGTTGGAGCTCGAGACGGTGAAATCGGTGTACTCGAGCCCCAGCTTGTCGAGCTCCTTCTTGGCGGCCTTGATCTGGACGTCGGAGTTGGACTCGGCGGTGCAGTAGAGCAGGCCGACCTTCTTTACGTCGGGCAGGACCTTCTGCATCATCTCGAGTTGCTCGGCGACCGGGGTGAGGTCGGAGGCGCCAGTGACGTTGGTGCCGGGCTTATCGTTGTCCTGGACCAGGCCCGAGGCGGCGTAGTCGGTGATAGCGCAGCCCACGATGGGGATATCGGCGGTGGCGCCAGCGGCGGCCTGCGCGGCGGGCGTAGCGATGGCATAAATCAGGTTGACGTTGTCGCCCACAAACTTGTCGGCAATGGACTTACACGTGGACTGGTCGTTCTGGGCGTTCTTCTGGTCGATCTTGACCTTAAGGCCGCTCTTCTTGATGGCCTTGACAAAGCCGTCGTTGGCGGCGTCGAGTGCGGAGTGCTCGGTGAGCTGCAGAACGCCGATGGTGTAGTCGGAACCGGCGGCTGCCGAGCCGGAACCAGAGTTGCCGCCGCATCCGGCGAGCGGGGCGAGCGCGAGCAGGCCGGCGGAGACCAGAAGGCTCCTGCGGCTGATGGTGATGTCCTTCATATCATTACCCCCAGTATGAAAATGGCTGGAAACACTGCACTGGGACAAAGTGCAAGTGGAACTATAGTAGCGCTGATGTCCATTTTTACAACAGCCTGGCGGGTTTTTTAATACAGAATCGGATGGGCGGTACGGGTAGTCGAATGGGCGGCGGAGGGTCTTATGCGGCGGAGGAGGCGTCGTCCTCGTCCAGGGCGGCGAAGAGCTTCTTGCCGTCGAGCAGGCGCGTGCTGACGTTTCTCATACGGGCGATCTCGACGGTGCGCAGCGTATCGTCGGTGCCTCGGGCGTCGTAGACCGTTCCCAGCAGATACGAGATGCCATCGCGCTGCCTGATGGCAAAGGGACGGAGTGTCATCCGTGCTGCTTCGGTTTCGCCGCGTGTCGTGACGCTCGAAATATCAAAACTCACCGTGGTTCCGTGGTCGATGGCCTGCTCGACGAGCTCGCACGTGTCGATGCGCTTGATGGGCGTGCGTGTTGCCTTGGTAGCCTTGCTGCCTGCGCTTGGAGCGGGTTCGGGTGTATCGAGGTAGCCGCGAACGTCGGCGCTCGCCATGGCAACTAAGTGCTGCGCCATGCTCTTGCGGATAGCGATAGGCGTGGAGCGGTTGCGCATGACCATACCGTGGAGCCGGATGATCTCTTCATCGGTGAGCGGGCGGGTAAGAAGTTTGTAGCCCACGCCGCGTTTGTACTCAATTTCGTATCCGGCATGGCGAAGCGCGGAGATGGCGGTGTAGATGCTGCGCCGCGCCGCCGAGATGGGCATGCGGGCGGGGTCGTCGGGATGGGCGAGGCGCCGGATCAACTCATCGGAAAGCATGGCCTTGTCCTCGCCGGTGTTTTCGCTTAATAGTTGCAGGATGCGAACGGCGCGATAGGCTGCCATCGAGGCGGCGCCTCTAGTCGTGGTGTCGTAGGTTTCAACAGCGGCTTCGGTCATGGTGTCCACGTCCTTTCCGTTTTGGGTGGCGACGGTATGGAGCCTAGGACGTGGGGCTTTCCCAGGGGCGCAGGGCGCTCTGGGCGGTCGGTAGTCGTCGGCAAACGGCGGGTCGAGTTTTCAACAGCCCTGCTCAACTGACCAAAAACTTGCCAAAAGCTTGACGGATGCTGTTGAAAAAAGCGTCTCTCGACCGATGTCGAGAGACGCTTATGCGATGAGCGTTGGCGTGTGGCGACGCGAGCTAGCGTCCGACGATTAGAAGTCGGCGTTGCCCACGGTGCGCGGGTGCGGCAGGACGTCGCGGATGTTGCCCACGCCGGTCAGATACATGACCAAGCGCTCGAAGCCCAGACCGTAGCCGGCGTGCTTGCAGGAACCGTAGCGGCGCAGGTCAAGGTAGTACTTGTACTGCTCGGGATTCATGCCCAGGTCCTTGATGCGGGCCTCGAGCAGATCCAGGCGCTCCTCGCGCTGGGAGCCGCCGATGATCTCGCCGATACCGGGAACCAGGCAGTCGGCGGCGGCAACGGTCTTGCCGTCCTCGTTCATGCGCATGTAGAACGCCTTGATCTCGGCCGGGTAGTCGGTCACGAAGGTCGGGCGCTTAAAGTGCTCCTCGGTCAGGAAGCGCTCGTGCTCGGTCTGCAGGTCGATACCCCAGCTGACGGGATAGTCAAACTTGTGGCCGGCGGCGACGGCCTGCTCCAAGATCTCAACGGCCTCGGTGTAGGTGATGCGGGCAAAGTCGGAGTTCGCCACGTGGTTCAGGCGCTCGATCAGGCCCTTGTCCACAAACTTGTTGAGCATGTTGAGCTCGTCGGGGCAGGTTGCCATAACGTCCTTGAGGACGTACTTGAGCATGGCCTCGGCGTTATCCATGTAGTCGTTGAGGTCGGCGAAGGCCATCTCGGGCTCGATCATCCAAAACTCGGCTGCGTGGCGCGTGGTGTTGGAGTTCTCGGCGCGGAAGGTGGGGCCAAAGGTGTACACGTCGCCAAAGGCCATGGCGAAGTTCTCGGCGTTGAGCTGGCCGGATACGGTAAGGCTTGCGTGCTTGCCAAAGAAGTCCTGGCTCCAGTCGACCTCGCCGGACTCGGTGAGGGGCGGGTTTTTGGGGTCGAGCGTGGTTACGCGGAACATCTCGCCGGCGCCCTCGCAGTCACTCGTGGTGATGATGGGGGTGTTGACGTAGACAAAGCCTTGCTCCTGGAAGAAGCGGTGGATGGCGGCAGCCGCGACAGAGCGGATGCGGAACACGGCACGGAACAGGTTGGTGCGCGGGCGCAGGTGCTGCTGGGTGCGCAGGAACTCGACGGTGGCGCGCTTCTTCTGCAGCGGGTAATCCGGGGCGCTTACGCCCTCGACCACGATTTCGGTCGCGGTGAGTTCGAAGGGTTGGGGAGCATCGGGGGTCAGCTTGACGGTGCCGGTGCAGATGAGGGCAGCCGAGACGTTTTGGTGGGCGATCTCGTCATAGTTGTCGAGCGCCTCGCGGTTCATGACGACCTGCAGGTCGCGGAAGCAGCTGCCGTCGTTGAGCGTAACGAAGCCAAAGTTCTTCATGTCGCGGACGGACTTGACCCAGCCGGCAACGGTGACGGTCTGACCACCGAGCGACTCGGCATCGGCATAGAGCTGCGCGATTTTGGTGCGGTTCACGTATCCTCCCATGATGGTTGAATGACAGTTATCCATACAGTTCGATATTCTAGCAGCTCGTCTCATTTGGGCTATACGGATAAGGCATTGGCGGAATGGTTTTTCAAACGAAAAGCGCCCGCGGCCAAATGGTCGCGGGCGTTCGACGAGGTGCCTTTTGGCTGTGTGGCGCGGGGCCTGGCTACTTGGTCTTGGCTACCAGCAGCGGGTCGCCAAGCTTGACGAGCGGGTTGCCGCCGATAAGCGTTCCAGACTCGCCGACATGGTCGATGCTCTTAAGACGATCGAGCTCGGAGACGATGACGGTCACGATGTCCTCGTGACCAGCGGCCTTAATGGCCTCGCGGTCGAAGCTGATGAGCGGCTGGCCTGCCTTGACCACATCGCCCATCTCGACAAAGCGGGCAAAACCCTTGCCGTTCATTTCCACGGTGCCCAGGCCGACATGGATAAACACGCGAAGACCGTCCTCGGTGATCATGCCAATGGAGTGGTTGGTGACAGTGGTGGCGCCGATGCGGCCGTTGGCGGGCGCATAGATGGTGCCGGTAATGGGCTCGATGCCATAGCCCTGGCCAAGCATGCCCGAGGCGATCGTCTCGTCGGGAACCTCGTCCAGGTTGACGAGCACGCCGTTGACGGGGGCATAGATGACGCCTTCGCGGGTGGCGAAGCTTGCTGCGGGCGGAACGGACGCCTCGCCGGTCGAGGTGAAGGTGGACTTAAGCGAATCGAGCAGACCCATAGTTGCCTCCAACTTAAATAGGCGCATATCGCGCGTTTGGTTTGCCGGAAACGTTTCATATGTGTTTCGCGGCTTGGTCAACGCCCCTATTCTACGCTGCTCAGCGATACCTCTGAGCTGGGATTATGTGATATATCAGTTGAAGGGAAACTTATTGCCGGAGTGTTTCTGCGTCCCGCACCCAACTGGGGTACGCTTAGATGCGAAAAAAGAGTGCGCATAATTTGCGCGAAGGGAGCACATATGATTGTCGAGAACCGTGCGCTGTGGGGCGAGGAGCCGACCGAGGATTATCCGGCGACCTTTACTTATCTGGGTGCCGAGCCGCTGCCCGACAAGCCCAATGGCCGCCGCCCCGCGGTGATCATCTGCGGCGGAGGCGGGTTTACGCATATCGCTCCGCACGAGCAGGACCCGGTGGCGTTTGCGTTTTTGGACCGCGGCTACCAGGCCTTTGTGCTCAACTATGTCACGAGTTCTACGGGTGACGTGAGCTTTCCGCACCCCCAGGCAGATCTCGCCAAGATGGTCGCCACGGTGCGCGCGAATGCCGACGAGTGGCATGTCGACCCCAAGCGCGTGTGCGTCGTGGGCTTTTCTGCTGGTGGCATGATTTGCGCCTCGCTGGCAACACAGTGGAAGACCGGCCCCTTCGCGGCACTTGCTGGGGCGCGTCCGGACGACATTCGTCCCGATGCCGTGGTGCTGGGCTATCCATTGCTCGACTTTGCCTATGTGCGCGACATGCAGACGCGCGATCCGCGCATTGACTTGCGCGTGCCCAAGACGGGCGGCAAGACGGGGCGCGATTTGCTCAACGACTACCTGTCGATGGTGACGGGCGGCGAGGCAACTGACGAGCATTTGGTCGACATCTGCCCCACCACGCATGTTTCGCGTCAGATGCCACCGACCTTTGTGTGGGGCGTGTCCGACGACAAGACGGCGCCGATCGCGCAGGTCTACCCGTTTGCGCAGCGCATGGCCGAGGAGGGCGTTGCATGCGAGATGCACGTCTTCGACCAGGGTGGTCACGGCCTTTCGCTCGGCAACGCCAACACCGCGGTCGACAACGAGGACAAGCAGGTGGCGGTCCGCCCCTGGATTCGCCTAGCCTTCCGCTTCCTGGAGCGCCATCTGTAAGAGGACGGGCATCCCAGCCCTTCAATAACTTGCGGTGAAATAGTTCCGATCTGGGGCATCAACCAGCCCATCCAGGAACTATTCCACCGCAACTTTGTTTTTGATGCCCCGCCCGGAAACTGCGTCCCAGTTTTGCCTTTCAAGGTGGGACGCAGTTTCCCATAGGGCCTCGATTTGGAAACCACATCCCGTTTCGAGCTCAAATTCTGGGTCGCAGTTTCCCCGAGGGGCCCCGTTGGGAAACTGCGACCCGTTTCGAGCGGGAATAACGGGACACGCTTTCCGCAAGGGCATCGTTTCCTACCAGACGGTGAACTGGGCGTTTTCTGTGTTCCAATGGACATCGCGAACGTAGTCGCGCACGCCCGTCGCATCTCGTGCTTCGAACAACTCAAGAATATGAGCATGTTCGCTGTTGGCTTTATTGAGCAGTTTGCACGCCGTCTCCTGGTCGACAGTCTCGTAATCGCGCTTGATAAAGCAGCGCTCGAGCTGCGAGATCATATCGCGCAGACGGTCGTTGCCGCAGCGGTTGAAGTACGTTAGATGAAAGTCTCGCTGAATGTCGTCGTACTTTCGGATGAGACCGCCTTGGATCGCGAGGTCCATGGAGCCGACGAGAAATTTAAGCTGCGTAATGTCATCGTCGGTTAGGTTCGGACAGGCGAGATATGCGGCCTGCCCGTCGAGCGGCCCCATAATCTCAAAGACTTCAACGGCGTTTTGCTGATCGAACCCACGGACGCGGAATCCGCGGCGGGGGAGATTGTCCAGATAGCCGTCGCTTGCGAGCTGGATGAGCGCCTCGCGGACCGGCGTGCGCGACACGCCCATGGCGTCGCAGATCGCTTGCTCGCTCAGCCGGTCGCCGGCCGAAAGCTCGCCGGCGTCAATACGGCTCGAAATGTAGTCGTATACGTGGTCTTTCAGGGGCCTTCTGAGCGTTTCCATGAGCCTATGTTCCTTAACGGTATATTTCTAAAAGCAAATACGTTTCACTTGAATAGCTCGGTTGAATTATAGAACGACCAGCTAAATCATGCTACTTTGCGCCGATACGTAAGAATACGCTTACCGAAGAATACCTACCGTTCAGGATTGTATACAATATACAAAACAGGAAAACCGCCCTAAGATAAAGCCATCGAAAGGAAGGCGGGCGCGAAGAAGTCCCGCTCTCTGCTAAGAGATCCAAGGAGGATCATCATGACCAAGTTCAGCCACGTCATCATCCGCCGCCCCGGCAAGTCCCTGAGCAATGGCATCACGAGTGCCCCCGAGCTTGGCCAGCCCATCTACGAGCGCGCCATCGAGGAGCACTACGATTACGAGCATGCGCTCGAGCAGTGCGGCGTTGACGTGTCGGTGCTGCCGGCACTCGAGCAGTATCCCGACAGCTGCTTCGTCGAAGATCCGGCCGTTATCACTCGCTGCGGCGCCATCATTACCAACCCCGGCGCCGATAGCCGCAACGGCGAGAAGGACGAGATCGAGCCGGCCGTCCGTCGCTTCTTTGACGACGAGCATGTCAAGCACATCGTTTCTCCGGGCACGCTCGACGGCGGCGACGTCATGATGGTCGGTGACCATTTCTACGTCGGTCGCTCCGCTCGTACCAACGAAGAGGGCATCCGCCAGTTCTGTGAGATTCTCGAGGGCTGGGGCCTCGAGGGTTCTGAGGTTCCGCTGGAGGAGGTCCTGCACCTCAAGACGGGCGTCAACTACATCGAGGACAACAACATGCTCGTCTCTGGTGAGTTCATCGATAAGCCCGACTTTGCCCAGTACAACAAGATCGTCGTGCCCGAGGACGAGGCGTACGGCGCCAACTGCATCTGGGTCAACGGTACGGTCATCGTTGCCGAGGGCTATCCGACTGTGCTCAAGGCCGTGCAGGATCTGGGCTACAAGACGCTCGTCGTTGACACCTCCGAGTATCGCAAGGTCGACGGCGGCCTTTCTTGCCTGTCGCTGCGCTTCTAACGCGATAGCTGTAACAGTCTGATGATCGCTTGACCGATGGCCCGGCACCCGATTCGGGACGTCCGGGCCATCTTTCGTTCGATCACATGATGAAGGGGGTGCACATACAATGGCCTCTAAAGCTCAAAATGAAGAGATTATCGACCCTAATGGCCTTGATCTCTTTCGTCTGACCATGATGGTCATTACCGCCAGTATTTGTGGCGGCATTTTTTCGCTTGCCGGCGATATGGCAGCAGGCGGGGCAAATACCGGTGCGGTTATCGTCTCGTGGGGAATTTGTTTTATTGGCGTCTTTGCGCTGATGATGGTGTTCAACGGTTTGTCTCAGGCCCGTCCCGACCTGACCGGCGGCATCTATGCATACGCTGCGGCCGGTTTTGGCGATTACATTGGATTCAACTCCGCTTGGGGCTACTGGATCAGCGCATGTCTTTCCAACGTGAGCTTTGCGCTCTTGCTGTTTAGCGCGCTGGGCTATTTCTTCCCCGCGTTTGGCGCGGGTAACAACCTGCTTTCTATCGTCTGCGCCAGCGTGTTTTTGTGGTTCCTTACCGCCCTTGTGCTTCGTGGCGTTAAGGAGGCTGCGGGCATTAACACGATCGTCACGTTGGCGAAGCTGGTGCCGCTGGGGCTCTTTGTGCTGAGTATCGTGCTCCTGGGTAAGTTCAACGTCGATATCTTTATGGACAACTTCTGGGGAGAGCCGGCTGGTCCTGGCTTTGGCGAGCAGGTTGTCTCGACCATGATCGCCCTTGTCTGGGTCTTTACGGGCATCGAGGGCGCTGTCGTTATCTCGGGCCGTGCAAAGTACATGCGTGACGTCGGCCGCTCGACGGCGCTCGGATTTGCGGCTGTATTCACGCTGTATCTGATCATCTCGATGCTGTCGCTCGGCATTATGCCGCGCGAGGAGATGGCACAGCTTGCAACGCCCTCCATGGCGGGAATTCTCGAGTGCGCAATCGGTCCGGTTGGTGCTGCCATCGTAAACCTTGGCGTTATCCTTTCGTTGGTCGGCGCGTTGCTGGGCTATGTCATCATTGCGTCCGAGACGCCGTTCGAGGCAGCGCGCCAGGGATCCTTCCCTCTGGCGTTTGCCAAGACGAACAAGCACGACGCCCCGGTGGTAACGGTTCTCGTGAGCTCCGGCATCACGCAGCTCTTCTTGATCGTGTCGTATGTGGCGGCGAGCACCTACCAGTTCTTCTATAGCTGCGCAGTCAACACGATTCTGGTTCCGTATGTCTGCTCGGCTGCCTATTACATGGTGATTGGCTGGAAGAACGAGCATCTGGACGGGCCGCATGCGCCCAGCGTCGGCAAAGCCCGCTTCTTCGGTACGCTCGGCTTCATCTACACATTGTTCCTGGTGTGGTCGACGGGTCTTCAGGGCGTTATGATCACGACGATTCTTTTTGCTCCGGCCATTCCCGTTTATATGCTGGGCGAGCGAGGCCGCGGTAAACCGGTGCTTCCGCATCTGCACGACAAGCTGATCGCAGCGGTGGTCATTGTCGTGGCAATCATTTCGCTGTATCTGCACTTTGCCGGCATTGCGCCGATAGTCTAAGACTGCGGCAAGCTTCATCGCTTGGTAAGCCGACGGAGGCATCGCGTGCCGGTGCCGTTCGGTAATCCATAACTGACGTGGGCCTCTGTAACGTGCCTTTGTGAGCGCCCACCAAGCCCGCGCAGGTGACATTTGTTGCCAGCGCGGGCTTTTGCTGTTGCGGCGAAATGCCGCCGGCAGCTGGGGACGTTCCTATTGTGCCGGCACCCTGGGACACTCCTTGGATGTTCCGCATGCGACGGAGGGGACGGATCATTTTGTCGAGGGGCGGGCGGCTGTTTCGGTCCTCGGGGAAACCGCATCCCGTTTCGAGAGCAGATTCCGGGCTGCAGTTTCCCCGAGGGCCCCATTGGGAAATTGCATCCCAGTCTGAGTGCCGATTCCGGGCTGCAGTTTCCGCTAGATGCCTCAACTGGAAAGCCCGTCCCGTTTAGGTGTTCCGGAGTGGGATTCGGTTTCCGCAGCAGGCCCGTCTGGGAAGCACTAGCCCAGAATCCCCCTTGCACCGATCTGTTGATTGAACATCGTTGCATGTTCGCGCTATCATGCATGGGTAAAATTGGTTAGCCATGGCAAACGGTTAGCCATGGTGAACATAAATACAACGCCCTGTGGGCGCCGGGGGAGGAACACGGACGTGAGGCTCGATACGCTCGAGATCGGAAAAGACGCCGTTGTCGCATCGGTGACATCGGACGACCAGGCACTCCGACAGCATATTTTGGACATGGGTCTAACGCCGGGCACCGAGGTCACCATGATGAAGTATGCCCCCATGGGCGATCCGCTCGAGATCCGCCTGCGTGGCTACGAGTTGACACTGCGCAAGGACGATGCCGCTCGCATCGAGCTCGTGGGTATTCACGACACCGATACGGGTCCGCGCGCTAACGCCGCAATCGGCACGACGGAGCATCCGGCCCTGGGCGAGGGGACGTATTCGCCCCGTGCGGCAAAAACGGTCGTGCCTGAGGGCGCGCCGCTGCATTTTGCCCTCGCCGGCAACCAAAACTGCGGTAAGACCACGTTGTTCAACCAGCTTACGGGCTCCAACCAGCATGTCGGTAACTTTCCCGGCGTGACGGTCGACCGCAAAGATGGCACCATCCGCAACCATCCCGAGGCGAGCGTTACCGACCTGCCTGGCATTTACTCCCTGTCGCCGTACACAGGCGAAGAGGTCGTGAGCCGTCAATTCATCCTTGACGAAAACCCCGACGCCATCATCGACATCATTGACGCCACCAACATCGAGCGTAACCTGTACCTGACACTGCAGCTCATGGAGCTTGACCGTCCTATGGTCATCGCGCTCAACATGATGGACGAGGTGACCGCCAACGGCGGCGCCGTGGACGTCAACCTGCTCGAGAGTCTGTTGGGCGTGCCGGTCGTTCCCATTAGCGCCGCGCGAAACGAGGGTATCGGCGAGCTGGTGGACCACGCCCTGCACGTGGCGCGATTCCGCGAGCGCCCTGGTCGCCTGGACTTTTGCGCGCCCGACGGTCCGGACGGCGGTGCGCTGCATCGCTGCATCCACGGTATTGCTAACCTGATCGAGGACCATGCCGTGACGGCGCACATCCCGGTGCGCTTTGCGGCGACCAAGCTGGTCGAGGGCGATGAGCTGGTAACCGAGGCGCTTCACCTGGATCGCAATGAGCTCGACGCTATCGAGCACATCATTACCCAGATGGAGGGCGAGGCCGGCACCGACCGCCTATCTGCGCTGGCCGATATGCGTTTTAGCTTTATCGGCGACGTGTGTGGGCGTTGCGTTGTCAAGCCGCACGAGAGCCGCGAGCACGTGCGCTCCGTCAAGATTGACCGCATCCTGACAGGTCGTTACACAGCCATTCCGGCGTTTCTGGTGATCATGGGCCTCGTCTTTTGGCTGACGTTTGGCGTGATCGGCGCGGCGTTGCAGGGACTCATGGAGGACGGCATCGCGGTCATCATCGCCTCGGCCGATGCGGGCCTCAAGGCGTTCGGAACCAACGATGTGGTGCGCTCGCTGGCTGTCGACGGCGTGCTTACGGGTGTGGGCAGCGTGCTGACCTTCCTGCCGATTATCGTCGTGCTCTTCTTGTTCCTCTCCATTCTGGAAGACTCCGGCTACATGGCGCGCGTGGCCTTTGTCATGGATAAAGTGCTGCGTCGCTTTGGCCTGTCGGGCCGCAGCTTTGTGCCTATGCTCGTCGGTTTTGGCTGCACCGTGCCGGCTATCATGTCGACCCGTACGCTCCCATCCGAGCACGACCGCAAGATGACGGTCATGCTCACGCCGTTTATGAGCTGCTCAGCCAAGTTGCCGGTTTACGGCTTGCTGTGCGGGGCGTTTTTCCCGAAGGCGACGGTTCCCGCCATGGTCTCGCTCTATCTGATCGGTATCGTGGTCGGCTGCATCGCGGCTTTGGTGCTCAACCGCACGGCATTTAAGGGGGACCCGGTGCCGTTTATCATGGAGCTTCCCAATTACCGCCTACCGAGCGTCAAGACGACGGTGATGCTGGCATGGGATAAGGCCAAGGACTTTATTACCAAGGCCTTTACCATTATCTTTGCCGCTACCGTGGTCATCTGGTTCCTTCAGACGTTCGACATCCGCTTTAATGTGGTCGCCGATCAGTCGCAGAGTTTACTTGCCGGCCTGGGTAGCATTATCGCGCCGGTGCTGGCGCCGCTTGGGTTTGGCGACTGGCGCGCCTCGACGGCACTCGTCACGGGGCTTATCGCCAAGGAGAGCGTCATCTCGACGCTCACGGTACTTTTGGGCGCAACGTCGCCCGCGGCGCTGTCGACCATGTTTTCGCCGTTCACCGCCTACGTGTTCTTGGTCTTTACGCTGCTGTACCCGCCGTGCGTGGCTGCAATCGGCGCCGTCAAGAGCGAGCTGGGCGCGCGCTACGCCGTTGCCGTGTTCGCGTTTCAAGTGACGGTCGCCTGGATCGTGGCGTTTGTCGTGCATTCGGCGGGCATATTGCTGGGGTTGGCTTAGTTATTTATTGACGGCGCAACCTCTGTGTATCGAATTGTTTTCGGTTCCGTGTCCGTTACTGACGGATGCGGGACCGTTGCTATATAATCGCCTCCGCTCAAAATGATTGGAGACGTTATATGAGTCAAGCAAGGCAAGACGGCATCACGCTCAAGCAGTGGCTCCCGCTCGTCGGGCTCACCTGCTGCGCGTTCGTGTTCAACACGTCGGAGTTTATGCCCATAGGCCTTCTGACTGATATTGCCGCGTCGTTCTCACTCACCGAGGCCCAGGCCGGCATCATGATCTCGGTCTACGCCTGGGGCGTCATGCTGCTGTCGCTGCCGCTTATGGTGTTTGCCTCGCGTTTTGAGTTCAAGCGGATGCTGCTGGGCGTGCTCGCCGTGTTCTCGCTCGGCCAGTTCCTGTCCGCCGTGGCGCCCACCTATCCCATCCTGGTCTGCGCACGCCTGGTGGTTGCCTGCGCGCATGCCGTGTTCTGGTCGGTCGCCTCGATCATGGCGTCGCGTCTGGTTGACACGCGCCATGGGGCGCTCGCCATCAGCATGATCGCTACGGGCTCGTCCATCGCGCAGATCTTTGGCCTGCCGCTCGGTCGCGCCATTGGCCTGGCCGTGGGCTGGCGTATGACGTTTGCCGTGGTCGGAGCGCTGTCTGCTGTCGCGGTCGTCTACCAGGCCACGGTGTTTCCTGCCATGCCAGCGGGCGAGCGTTTTACGTTCAAACAGCTGCCCGAGCTGCTCAAGAACCCGCTCCTCATCGCGCTCTACGCAGTCACGGTCTTCATGGCGACCGGCTATTACGCAAGCTACAGCTATATCGAGCCCTTCCTGGCGCAGGTCGCGCACGTCGATGCGGGCGCCATTACCATGACGCTGACGGCGTTTGGCTGCTCTGGTTTGCTCGGAAGCTGGCTGTTTGGCCGCCTGTTCGATGGGCATCGCTTCCCGTTCTTGGCTATCACGCTCTCCGGCGTGCCGGTGGCCCTGCTGCTCATGGGGCCGGCCGCATCGTCGCTCGTGACAGTGCTTGCCGTCTGCGCACTGTGGGGTTGCTGCGCCACGGCCTTTAACGTGGCGTTTCAGGCCGAGCTCATCAAGCACACGCCGGCAGATTCGTCGGCCGTCGCCATGTCGATCTTCTCGGGCCTGTTCAACCTGGGGATCGGCACCGGTACGGCGATCGGCGGCGCCGTGGTGTCGGGCCCCGGTATCGCCTGGATCGGCTACGCGGGCGGCACGATCGCCGTCGTGGGCGTTATCCTCGCCATCACGGTGATGTTCCCAGCCATACGCCGCGCAAAGCCTGTCGCCTAACCACGTCCCCTCATCAGTTGCGGTGGAATAGTTCCTGTTTAAGGCCTCTGAAGGCCCAAGCAGGAACTATTCCACCGCAACTTATTTTGGGGAAGAGGATACAAGCCGGGCATACAATGGATGTCGTTGTGTTGAGCTTACCAGGAGGTTGCTATGTGGGCATACGAGACGACGTTCTATCAGATCTATCCGCTGGGCTTTTGCGGAGCTCCGCGCGAAAACGCCGCGCCCGTTGCCGAGGACGAACTCTCCCAAGCTGCCGGCACTGCACCCAACCCCGATGCCCCCATCATGAAAATCGCCCAATGGGCCGATTACCTGCAGGAACTCGGTATTGGCGCTGTGCTCATCAACCCGCCGCTCGAGTCTGATAGCCACGGCTACGATACGCGCAGCCTGCGCCATCTCGACCGTCGCCTGGGCGGGGATGCCGATTTTGCCGCCGTGTGCGAGACGCTGCATGCCCATGGCATTCGCGTGGTGCTCGATGCCGTCTTCAACCACGTCGGTCGCGGCTTTTGGGCTTTCCGCGATGTGCAGGAGCGCAAGTGGGACTCGCCCTACAAGGACTGGTTCCACATCAGCTTTGACGGCGACTCCTGCTATGGCGACGGCTTTTGGTACGAGGGCTGGGAAGGTCATTTTGAGCTTGTGAAGCTCAACCTGCAAAATCCCGCCGTGGTCGATTACCTGCTTGAGTCCGTGCGTCGCTGGGCCGAGGCCTTTGGCGTCGACGGCCTGCGCTTGGACGTTGCCTATATGCTCGACCGCGACTTCATGCGCCGCCTGCACGCCTTTACCCGTGAGCTCAAGCCCGACTTTGTGCTGATCGGCGAGACGCTCCACGGCGACTACAATCAGATCGTCAACGACGAGATGCTCGACTCGTGCACCAACTACGAGTGCTACAAGGGCCTGTACTCCAGCTTTAACTCGGTCAACATGTTCGAGATCGCCCATTCGCTGCACCGCCAGTTTGGCGGCGATCCGTGGTGCATCTACCGCGGCAAACATCTGCTGTCGTTTGTCGACAACCACGACGTGCCGCGCCTGGCGAGCATCCTCACCGACAAGTCGTGCCTGCGTCCCGCCTATGGCATGCTCTTTGGCATGCCGGGCATCCCGTGCGTCTACTATGGCAGCGAGTGGGGAATTGCCGGCGAAAAGGGCGGCCCCGATGGCGACTGGGCACTGCGACCTGCGCTCAATGAGCCTGCGCCCAACGAGCTGACGGCGTTCATCACGCAACTCGCACACCTTCGCTCGGCCGACGACGCGGCTGCCCATGCTCTCAACTACGGTGCCTATCGCAATGTGGTGATCCAGAACAAGCAGCTGCTGTTCGAGCGAGCCTGTGACGGCGCGACGGTACTCGTGGCGGTGAATGCCGTGGGTGAGCCTTACACCTTTGGCGCCGGCGAGCTCAACGGGTCCTTTGTCGACCTGCTTGCCGACGGCGTGCCCACGGTCGAGCTGGCTGGCTCCCTTGAGCTTGCACCCTACGAGGTGCGCTATCTGTTGAGAGCCTAGCCCATGGCCGTGTCTGACGAGGACTATCAACATATTGAGCATGGGTTTGAGCCTGTGTTCGACCAGCGCTCGCGCGTTTTGGTGCTGGGGTCGTTTCCCTCGGTGCTCTCGCGTGCCAATGCCTTTTATTACGGCAACCCTCAGAATCGCTTTTGGCGCGTGATGGCCGCGTGCCTCGGTGTGCCTGTGCCACCCAACGAGGGCGACCCTTTGGCAAGCGGTGAGCCCGCGACGCTCGACGCCTCGATTGCCGCCAAGCGATCCATGCTGTTGAACGGTGGCGTGGCCCTGTGGGATGCAATCGAGAGCTGCGACATTAAGGGCTCGAGCGACGCGAGCATTCGTAACGTTGTGCCGGCACATATCGAGCGCATTACCGATGCCGCGCCGATCGAGGTCGTTGTCTGTAACGGCGGTACGGCAGGGCGACTCTACAAACGCTATCTACAAGAGCGGACGGGGCTACCCGCCATCGTGCTGCCGTCGACGAGTCCTGCCAACGCGGCGTGGCGTTTGGAGCGGCTTGTCGAGCGTTGGAGGGAAGCCGTCGACTGGGCTGTTATTTAATTTAGATTTTTGTTTGAGCGTGGGCGCCCAGACATTTCAGAATGCCTCGCCAGATCGGCGCGGGCACGGCTGGCTCGGCGCAAACCATGCCGTCGGTGTCGACGTTGGCGGCATTGCCGCCGCCAAGTCGCTGTGCATGCTCGACGGAGCAGCCCATGCGCACAGCGCCCACAAGCTTATCCATCGCTTCCGAAAATGGTCGGCGCAAGAGGCCCATGCGTGGGGAATGGCGAAGCGCCGCAATGCCGCTGCCAGCGCAGATGGCAACGCCGCCACACCACAATTGGTCATGGCGCTCACATGCCTTGTGCAGGCGAACGGCGGTCTCACGCGCCTGCTCAGTGCCCTCTTGTGCGGCTCGAATCGCGGCATAGACGCGCGTTCCCGTACCGCCAAAGCGCTCAAGCGCCTGCTCGATGGCTGCCAACGTCTCATCGTCAGCCACATCTTCAATGGCCAGCACGATGCCATCGGCAACGCTGCCGGTGTCATTTGCCTTCAAGTCGACCGGGCGGGGGAGTGCGGTGCCGGAAAGTTGAGCATAGGCGGCGATGGCATCCTGCAGGTCCCAGAGCAAAAAATCAAGATCGGCGCTATTGGGAATACTGATATACGCAATGGTGTGCAGTGTTTTTGGTACGTCGCCGCGCGCGGTCGTCTCCATGCCATCTCCTTTCCGGCTCGTTTCCGTTTAGGTTACACCGTCTGGTGGCGCCCCGCCGCGCTATCCTAGTGCAACCCTTACGAAAGGAACGCCATGCGTCTGCCCATGAATACCTCGCTTGCCATGCTCAAGCCCTCCGGTATCCGCCGGATTAACGCGCTCGCCGCCCAGCATCCGGGGTGCATCGCGCTCGCGCTCGGCGAACCCGATTTTCCCACGCCCGATGTGATTAGCGCCGAGGTGACCGCCGCACTGGACCGCGGTGACACGCACTATCCGCCCAACAACGGTCGCCCCGCCCTGCGTGATGCACTGTCCAAATATATGGATGACACGGGCCTGGCGTTTTCCGCCGATGAGGTCATCCTGACCGACGGTGCGACCGAGGCACTGTCGGCAACATTCATGGCTATGCTCAACCCCGGCGACGAGGTCATTATCCCCACGCCGGCCTTTGGCCTGTACGAAAGCATCGTCGTGGCCAACCACGCCAAAGCGGTCTTTTTGGATACGGAGCCTGCGCAATTTCAGATTGACGAGGATGCGCTTCGTGCTTGCGTGGCGCCGGCGACCAAGGCCATCGTCATCTGCTCGCCCAACAATCCTACGGGCTGCATCCTCAACGCAGCATCGCTTGACGCCGTGGCGCACGTGGCGGAGGAGGCGGGCATCTACGTGGTCTGCGACGACGTATACAACCGCCTGGTTTATGTGGATGGCTACGAGCGCTTTGCCCAGCGCCACCCGGCGCTGCGTGAGCAGACGGTCGTCATCGAGAGCTTCTCCAAGCCTTGGGCTATGACCGGCTGGCGCTTGGGCTGGCTCGCAGCGGCAGGGCCCGTCATCGCAGAGATCGCAAAGGCCCACCAATACTTAGTATCGAGTGCCGTTTCATTTGAGATGGACGCTGCAGCCCGAGCCCTGACCGTCGACCCAACCCCCATGCTCGAAGTCTACCGAGCCCGCCGCGAACGCGTGCTCGTAGCCTTAAACGCCATGGGCCTCGACGTAGTAGAACCGGCAGGCGCCTTCTACGCCTTCCCCAGCATCAAACAATTCGGCCTAACCAGCGAAGACTTCTGCATCAAAGCCATCAAAGAAGCCAACGTAGCCCTAGTCCCAGGCAACTGCTTCGGCACCGAAGGCCACATCCGCCTCAGCTACTGCGTTTCCGACCAAGACCTAGACGAAGGCCTCAATCGCCTGTCAACCTTCATTTCAACCTTATAGCCCAACGGGACTCAACACATCAGCCCACCGACATAAGGGTTATGCGTGGGGCGCGCCGGCCAACGGCAACCCTGGCTGCCCCAAAGTCAACACAGGTCGTGCCGCCAAAGGCCAGGCGCAAGCTTTTCGTAGATTCCGCACGAGCCGAAGGCCACTTAATGTGGCCTTCGTGCGAGCCCAGGACTTGACCGAGCGGAAAACTCGCCCTGCCCCTCCCGGCCGGAGCGTATGCAGGGTTTGTGTGCGAATCCTCGTGTCCGTTGACCGACGCCGGGGTCCCCGCCATAATACTTTCGGTTCACGCACGAATCCGCTGCCAGAGACAGCCGGCGCAAACGGGTCTTACCCGCGAGCTTAATGGGACTTCCCGCCAGCCGAGGTGGTCGAGTAGATATGTCTTCTCGCCCCCGTCGCTCATGCAGCGCGGGGGCTTTCTTTTTGGACATGCCCCCGTCACGTCCTTGTGGCGGACCGTGCCCGGAAAGAATTCGAGGAGGTGTAATTCATGCCCCAGCAGTACAAAATCGACAAGGTTGCAGAGATCGAGTCCCGTATCGCCGAGAACGCCGGTCTGTTCGTCGTCAACTACAACGGTCTGACGGTTAAGCAGGCTCAGGAGCTGCGTCATCAGCTTCGCGAGTGCGGCGCCGAGATGAAGGTCTACAAGAACAACCTGGTCAAGATCGCTCTCAAGAACCAGGAGCAGCCCGAGCTCGACGAGATTCTCGCCGGCCCCGTCGCTTATGTGTTCTACGAGTCCGAGCCGGTCGAGGCCGCTAAGGCCCTTAAGGACTTCTCCGCTAAGTCCAAGGGCGTCCTTGAGATCAAGGGCGGTATCTCCGACGGCAAGGCCGTTTCCGCTGATGATGTTAAGGCTATCGCCGAGCTGCCCACCAAGGACCAGCTTCTCGGCCAGATCGCCGGTCTCATCTCCGGTTTCGCTCGCGACATCGCTGTCTGCGTCAACGGCGTTTCCTCTGGTCTCGCTCGTTCGATCCAGCAGGTCTCCGAGCAGAAGGCAGCCTAGTCGCTGTTTTCACCCGCGGCGGCAACGCCGCACCCCTGGCGCATTCGCGCCGTGTTTTAACTGATCTCCGTGCATTCGCACGGAAACCGAAAGGACTTAGAAATGGCTAAGCTTACCACCGATGAGATCATCGATGCTCTTAAGGAAATGACCCTTCTCGAGGCTTCCGAGCTCGTTAAGGCTATCGAGGACACCTTCGGCGTTTCCGCCGCTGCTCCTGCCGCTGTTGTCGCCGCTCCCGCTGCTGGCGCTGCTGAGGCCGAGGAGAAGACCGAGTTTGACGTCGTGCTCGAGGGCTTCGGCGACAACAAGATCCAGGTCATCAAGGCCGTCCGTGAGCTCACCAACCTTGGCCTGAAGGAGGCCAAGGAGGTCGTCGAGGGCGCTCCCAAGGCTGTTCTCGAGGGTGCCAAGAAGGAGGACGCCGAGGCTGCCAAGGAGAAGCTCGAGGCTGCTGGCGCTGCTGTCACCCTCAAGTAATCAGGCTCTCTCGCCAGATTTCTTTGCAGACGGGGTTCGCATTGCGAGCCCCGTCTTTTTTGTTTTGGCCCCTCATTCCCATTGCTCGGCACGCAGAACACCGCTGTCTTCGCCGTGCCAATCCCGTTACCGCTGGGGCGTAAAATTGCACCATTCGAGCAATAATTTGCGTTGACCTGCTGAAGAATTGCGTTTGCCTTACGGCGACGCATGTCTCCGGCGGTAAGATACTTCGGTATCGCAATTTGGTCTGCGGCCGCCGTGCCGCACGCATGGGGCGCATTCTGCGCCTGCGAAAGGATCCTTGAATAACATGAAGGCAATCATCCCCGCCGCCGGTCTTGGCACGCGTTTTCTGCCTGGCACTAAGTGCACGCCCAAAGAGATGCTGCCGGTTCTCGACAAGCCGGTCATTCAGTATGTCGTTGAGGAGGCACTCGACCCCGAGGAGGTTGACGACGCCATCATCGTTACCTCTCCCGGTAAGCCCGAGCTGCTGAGCTACTTCCAGCCCGACCGTTCGCTCGAGAACCTGCTGCGCGAGCGCGGCAAGAACGCCTATGCCGATGCCGTCGCCCACGCTGGCGGTATGCCGGTCGACTTCCGCTATCAGTACGAGCCCAAGGGCCTCGGCCATGCTATCCGCTCTGCTGCCGACGCCGTGGCAGGGGAGAACTTCCTGGTTCTTCTGGGCGACTACGTTGTGCCTAACCGTGACATCTGCGACAAGATGCTCGCCGTTTCCAAGGAGCACGGTGGCGCTTCGGTTATCGCCGTCGCTGCTTGCTCGCCCGAGGAAGTCAGCCGCTACGGCGTTATCGCCGGCGATCGCGTTGGCTCGCTCGAGGGCTTCGAGAATGCTGCCGACGACGAGCCCGGTGCCGTTTGGCGCATCGGCGGTCTGGTCGAGAAGCCCGCTCCCGAGGCGGCTCCGTCCAACCTGTACATCGTCGGTCGCTACCTGCTGAGCCCGCTGGTCATGGATCTGCTCGCTGATCAGCAGGCCGGTAAGGGCGGCGAGATTCAGCTGACCGACGCCATGGCACGTTCGCTCGACCGCGAGGCCATGTACGCTGTCGTCATCGACCCGCTGTCGGGCTACGATACCGGTACCCCGTCTGGCTGGATGGCCACCAACGCCCTCATGGCCGCAAGCGATCCTCGCTTTGCCGACGCCTTCTGGGACGCCATCGACGAGCGCGGCGGCTTGATGCGCAAGTAAGCCTTCGGGCATCGACATTTACGGGTGCGGACTTCGGTCTGCGCCCGTTTTTTATAAAAGCCGCGGTTGCTGGCTCTCTGTTCACAGAAAATATATGAACAGGTGTTCGATACATACCTATCTACCTGCAGTTTTTCTGTCGAAAAACTTTGCTACTCCAAAAACTCAATCGCGTCAAGGCTTTTCTTGCCCAACGGTCGGTACCTGATAAACTATTAGGTTGCGATAACTGGCGAAGCTATGCCTCGCCAACCCACCGAGCATTTCCGTGAAGGAGGAAAAACCTGGTGACCTACGCATACACTGCCACTGAGCGCAAGCGCGTCAGCTTCGGGAAAATCCCGGAGGCCATGGAGCTCCCCAACCTTATCTCTGTTCAAAGGGAATCCTTTGAGCGTTTTAAGGACGAGGGCCTTCGTGAGGCGTTCAAGGAATCCAGCCCCATCCAGAGCCAGAACCATGTTCTCGAGGTTACCTTCGGCGAGCATCAGTTCGGCGACCCCGCGCACACCGTCGAGGAGTGCCGCGAGAAGGATATGACCTATCAGGCTCCGCTTCTGACCGACGTCCGTCTCACCAACAAGGAGACCGGCGAGATCAAGGAGCAGCTCGTCTTCATGGGCGACTTCCCCATGATGACCGATCAGGGCACCTTCATCATCAACGGTACCGAGCGTATCGTCGTCTCGCAGCTCGTCCGCTCTCCGGGCGTGTACTACAGCTCCGAGATGGATTCGGGCAAGCAGATCTACAAGGCCCAGATCATCCCGTCCCGCGGTGCCTGGCTTGAGTTTGAGGTCGACAAGCGCGACCAGCTCATGGTCTCCATCGACCGTAAGCGCAAGCAGAGCGCCACGATGTTCCTGCGCGCCCTTGGTATCGCCGTCACCAACGACGACATCATCGAGCTGCTCGGCAACTCCGATGTGATCAAGCGCACCCTGGAGCGCGATACTGCCCTCACTCGCGAGGACGCCCTCATCGAGATCTACCGTCGCCTGCGCCCGGGCGAGCCTCCCACCGTGGACGCTTCCCGCAGCCTGCTCGAGGGCCTGCTCTTTAACCCGCAGCGCTACGATCTGGCCCGCGTCGGTCGTTACAAGGTCAACAAGAAGCTCAACCTCACCACCGAGGAAGAGGTCACGGTGCTCACCGACGAGGATATCGTCGCGACGCTGCGCTACCTGCTGTCCCTCGCTGCCGGCGAGCAGGGCTTCAAGGTCGACGACATCGACCACTTCGGCAACCGCCGCATCCGTACCGTCGGCGAGCTCGTCGCCAACCAGTTCCGTATCGGCATGAGCCGTATGGAGCGCGTCGTCCGTGAGCGCATGAGCTCCCAGGACATCGACGAGATCACCCCGCAGTCGCTCATCAACATCCGCCCGATCGTGGCCTCCATCAAGGAGTTCTTCGGTTCCTCGCAGCTCTCGCAGTTCATGGACCAGGCGAACCCCCTGACCGGTCTGACCCACAAGCGCCGCCTGTCCGCACTCGGCCCTGGCGGTCTTGCCGGCCACAAGTCCGGCTCCAGCCGCCGCACCAACGTGCCGACGGCCGTCCGCGACGTTCACAACTCGCACTACAGCCGCATGTGCCCGATCGAGACCCCCGAAGGCCCCAACATCGGCCTGATCGGCTCGCTCGCCCTCTACGCCCGCGTCAACGAGTACGGTTTCATCGAGGCTCCGTTCCGTCGCGTCGAGAACGGCGTTGCCACCGACCAGATCGACTGGATGACCGCTGACGAGGAAGAGAAGCACGTCATCGCGCCGGCCAACACGCCGCTCGATCCCAAGACCAACGAGTTCATCACGACCGATGCCGAGGGCAAGCTTGTCCGCCCGCACACCGTGATCGCCCGTACCCGCGACTTCGACGGCTCCTTCGGCGCTCCCGCCGACGTGCCCGTCGAGGACGTCGACTACATGGACGTCTCGCCGCGTCAGATGCTCTCCGTCGCAGCCACGCTGATCCCGTTCCTCGAGCACGACGACGCCAAGCGTACGCTGATGGGCGCCAACATGCAGCGTCAGGCCGTGCCGCTGGTTCACCCTGCCGCTCCCTATGTCGGTACCGGCATGGAGCGTCGCGCCGCTCTGGACTCCGGCGAGGTCACCCTGGCCAAGAACGCCGGCGAGGTCATCTTTGCCGACGCTGCCAAGATCATCGTCAAGCATGCCGGCGGCATGGACGAGTATCACCTAGCTAAGTACCAGCGCTCCAACCAGTCCACCTGCATCAACCACCGTCCGCTCGTGCGCGTCGGTGACACCGTTGAGCAGGGCGAGCCCCTGGCTGACGGTCCTTCGACCGATCATGGCGAGCTCGCACTGGGCCAGAACCTCACCGTGGCATACATGCCGTGGGAAGGCTTCAACTACGAGGACGGTATCGTCGTGTCCGAGCGCCTGGTGGCCGAGGACCTGCTGACGACCATCAACATCACCCGTCACGAGATCGATGCCCGCGACACCAAGCTCGGCCCCGAGGAGATCACCCGCGAGATCCCGAACCTCTCCGAGGACATGCTTGCCAACCTCGACGAGGACGGCATCATCCGCATCGGCGCCGAGGTCGGTCCTGGCGACATCCTGGTCGGCAAGGTTACGCCTAAGGGCGAGAGCGCTCTGACCGCCGAGGAGCGCCTGCTGCGCGCCATCTTCGGTGCAAAGGCCCACGACGTCCGCGACACCTCCCTTAAGATGCCTCACGGCGCTTACGGCCGCGTCATCGACGTTGTCCGCTTTAGCCGCGAGAACGGCGACGATCTGGCCCCCGGCGTCAACGAGCAGGTGCGCGTCTACGTCGCCCAGCGTCGTAAGATCCAGCAGGGCGATAAGATCGCCGGTCGCCACGGCAACAAGGGTGTTATCTGTAACGTTCTGCCGGTCGAGGACATGCCCTACATGGCTGACGGTACCCCGATCGACGTTATCCTCAACCCGCTGGGCGTTCCTTCGCGTATGAACGTCGGCCAGCTGCTCGAGTGCCACCTTGGCTGGGCTGCTGCCTGCGGTTGGGATACTGAGCAGGCCGACTCCGATAAGTACGTCCCCGGTCCGTTCTTCACCGCCACGCCTGTCTTCGACGGCGCCAAGGAGGACGAGATCGCCGAGGTCATTCGTCGTGCCAACAAGAACATGCTCAACAAGGCCACCGCTGCCTTTGGCGATCACATGCGTCCCGAGTTCGTCACCCAGCTTGACGAGCGCGGCAAGACCCGCCTGTTCGACGGCCGCACCGGCGAGGAGTTCCGCGAGCCCATTACCGTGGGTACGTCCTACATCCTCAAGCTCGGCCACATGGTCGACGACAAGATCCACGCCCGTTCGACCGGCCCTTACAGCCTGGTTACCCAGCAGCCTCTGGGCGGCAAGGCCCAGTTCGGCGGCCAGCGCTTCGGCGAGATGGAAGTTTGGGCACTGTACGCTTACGGTGCTTCCAACGTCCTGCAGGAGATCCTGACCGTCAAGTCCGACGATACCGTGGGCCGCGTCAAGACCTACGAGTCCATCGTCAAGGGCGAGAACGTTCCTGTCCCGGGTATCCCCGAGTCCTTCAAGGTTCTCGTCAAGGAGATCCGTTCCCTCGCACTGGACATCGAGCCCATGCACGATGCCGACGAGGACGCCTCCGCCCCTGTGACCGCCGAGGAGACCTCTGCTCTCGACGACTTGGCTGCGCTCGCCGGCGTTGACGCCGACGTCGAGGCCCAGGATGCCGAGACCGCCGAGGCACCCGAGGCTGTCGCCGCCACGACCACTGATAAGGAGTAGTTGACTGTGGCAGATTTCGAAGCTACTGATTTTGACTCGGTAAAGATCTCCCTTGCCTCCGCCGACCAGATCCGTTCCTGGTCGCACGGTGAGGTCAAGAAGCCTGAGACCATCAACTACCGTACCCTCAAGCCCGAGAAGGACGGCCTGTTCTGCGAGAAGATCTTCGGTCCCGCCAAGGACTGGGAGTGCTCCTGCGGCAAGTACAAGGGCATCCGCTTTAAGGGCATCGTCTGCGAGCGCTGCGGCGTCGAGGTCACCTCGGCCAAGGTGCGTCGCGACCGCATGGGCCACATCGAGCTCGCCGCTCCCGTGTCCCACATCTGGTACTTCAAGAGCCCCACGAGCTTCCCGATGAGCCGTATGCTCGACATCAAGTCCAAGGACCTCGAGAAGGTTTTGTACTTTGCCAGCTACATCATCACCGAGGTTGACTACGAGGCTCGCGAGGCCGACGCCGACGACCTGCGCGAGGAGCTCGCCGCCGATCTGGAAGAGATCGATGCCGAGTGCGCCCGCCAGATCGAGTCCCTCAAGGAGCAGGGCGACCCCGAGAACTTTGACGAGTTCTCCGACGAGGAGCCGCTGACCCCCGAGGAGATCGCCTCTGGCATCGTTGACATCGAGGAAGAGTGCAAGGACGAGAAGCAGCTCCGCACGGACGCCTTCAACGCCTTCATGAAGCTCACCGAGCGCGACCTCATCTCCGATGAGCCGCTGTTCCGCGAGATGACCCGTTACTACTCCATGTACTTCAAGGGTGGCATGGGTGCCGAGGCCGTTCGCGACCTGCTCGCTGCCATCGACCTTCCTTCCGAGGCCGAGAAGCTCAAGGCCATCATCGCCGACGAGGACTCCCAGAAGCAGAAGCGCGAGAAGGCCGTCAAGCGCCTCGAGGTCGTTGACGCCTTCCTGAAGGGCGGCAACAGCCCCGCGAACATGATCCTGGATGTCATCCCGGTCATTCCGCCCGATCTGCGCCCGATGGTCCAGCTCGACGGCGGTCGCTTCGCCGCGTCCGACCTCAACGACCTGTATCGTCGCGTGATCAACCGTAACAACCGACTCAAGCGCCTGCTCGACCTGGACGCCCCTGCGATCATCGTGAACAACGAGAAGCGCATGCTCCAGGAGTCCGTGGACGCCCTGTTCGACAACGGCCGTCGTGGTCGCCCGGTCTCTGGCCGTGGCGGTCGCCCGCTCAAGTCGCTCGCCGAGGCCCTCAAGGGCAAGCAGGGTCGTTTCCGTCAGAACCTGCTGGGCAAGCGTGTCGACTACTCCGGTCGTTCGGTAATCGTTACCGACCCCAAACTGCTGCTGCACCAGTGCGGTCTGCCCAAGACCATGGCGCTGGAGCTCTTCAAGCCCTTCGTCATGAAGCGCCTGGTCGAGCTTGGCAAGGTCGAGAACATCAAGGGCGCCAAGCGCGCCATCGACCGCGGTGCCACCTTTGTGTGGGACATCCTCGAAGAGGTCATCGACGGCCGCGTCGTGCTGCTCAACCGTGCACCGACCCTGCACCGTCTGTCCATTCAGGCCTTTGAGCCGGTGCTGGTCGAGGGCAAGGCTATCCACCTGCACCCGCTGGTCTGCTCGCCCTTCAACGCCGACTTCGACGGCGACCAGATGTCTGTCCACGTGCCGCTGTCCAGCCAGGCTCAGGCCGAGGCTCGCGTGCTTATGCTCTCTGCGAACAACCTGCGCTCGCCGGCATCCGGCAAGCCGGTCAACATCCCCTCGCAGGACATGATCATCGGTGTGTACTACCTGACCCAGGTCCGCGACGGTCTGCCGGGCGAGAACCACGTGTTCTCGAGCTTCGACGACGCGCTGCACGCCTATGACTGCCGCTCCGAGGTCGACATGCAGGCCAAGATCCAGGTCCGCGTGTCCGCCGAGAACGCCAACGTCATCAACGAGGACGGCACCCGTATCTTCCGCGTCAAGAACGGCAAGAACGAGTTCGTCGACTACGACGTCACCGGCAACAAGACCGCGCGTTTCGAGACCTCTATCGGCCGCATCATCTTCAACCGCCAGTGCCTGCCCGAAGACTATGAGTTCATGAACTACAAGATGGTCAAGGGCGACGTGGCCAAGCTGGTTGCGGACTGCTGCGATCGTTACCCCGAGGCCAAGGTCGGCCCGATCCTCGACGCCATCAAGTACTCCGGCTTCCACTACGCTACCCGCGCCGGCCTCACCATCTCGGTGTGGGACGCTCTCATCCCTGCCGAGAAGCAGGAGCTGCTCGACCGCGCCCAGGCCAACGTCGACCAGATCAACGAGTACTTCGAGGAGGGCTTCATCAACGAGACGGAGCGCCACATCGAAGTCGTTAACGAGTGGACCGCTTGTACCGATAAGGTTGCAGCGCTCATGCTCGACATGTTCGACGAGGAGAACCCGCTCTACATGATGGCCGACTCCGGCGCCCGTGGTTCTAAGACCCAGCTGCGTCAGCTTGGCGGCATGCGTGGCCTGATGGCAGACATGTCCGGCGAGACGATCGACCTTCCCATTAAGGCGAACTTCCGCGAGGGCCTGCTGCCGCTCGAGTACTTCATTTCGACCTACGGCGCCCGTAAGGGCCTGGTCGATACCGCATCCCACACCTCGGACTCTGGTTACCTGACCCGTCGTCTGGTCGACGTGGCCCAGGACGTCATCGTCCGCGAGGAGGACTGCGGTACGCACGAGGGCGTCACCTACAACCTCATCATCCCCGGCACCACCGACCTCAACACCGACCTTGTCGGCCGTTGCTTCATTGAGGACGTCGTGGCTCCCGATGGCACCGTGCTCTTTGAGCAGGATGGCTACATCGAGAAGGTCGCCGACATCCAGAAGATGGTCGATGCCGGCCTTAAGAAGGTCAAGCTTCGCGCGCTGCTCACCTGCCGCTCCAAGTACGGCGTGTGCCAGAAGTGCTACGGCTGGGATCTTTCCACCCGTCGTCCGGTCGCCATCGGTACCGCGGTCGGCATTATTGCCGCCCAGTCCATCGGCGAGCCCGGTACGCAGCTTACGATGCGTACCATTCACTCCGGCGGCGTCGCTGGCGTCGACGATATTACGCAGGGTCTGCCTACGGTCAGCCGTATGTTCGATATCGTCGGCAACGTCAACGAGAAGATTCTGGGTCGCGAGGCCGAGCTGGCCCCGTACTCCGGCCACCTCTCGATTAAGCCCGAGAAGTCCGAGTACGTGCTGACGCTCACCGACTCCGAGGATCACACCCGTGTCCTCGACGAGCGTCGCGTTCCCGCTTCGGTGCGCTTCATGCCCGAGATCGAGGACGGCTGCGAGGTTCGCGCCGGCGACCAGATCACCAAGGGCTTCGTCAACTTCCGCAACCTGCGCAAGCTGACCGACATCGAGTCGACGATGCACACCTTCGTCGAGAGCGTCAAGGACGTCTACACCAGCCAGGGCGTCGACCTGAACGACAAGCACATCGAGGTGCTCGCACGTCAGATGCTGCGTCGCGTTCAGATCACCAACCCCGGCGACTCCAAGTACCTGCTTGGTCAGTACGTCGACCGCTACGAGTTCGCCGACGAGGTCGAGCGCGTTGCCCGTCTGGGCGGTCAGGCTCCCGTGGCCGAGCCCGTCATCCTGGGTACGCTCAAGGTCGCGTCCAACATCGACTCCTGGCTGTCGAGCGCTTCGTTCATCCGTACTGCCGGCGTCCTTACCGAGGCTGCCATTGAGGGCAAGGTCGACCACCTGCTCGACCTTAAGTCCAACGTCATCGTCGGTAAGAAGATCCCGGCTGGTACCGGCCTCAAGCCGTACGCTAACGCCAAGCTGACGTATCGTACGGCCGACGGCTACGTGGACATCGACGGCCCGGCTTCGCCCAACGCCAAGTCGCTGCCCGAGTGGGCTCCTGTGGAGCTCAAGGACCTGGACGAGCAGCTCCCGCAGCAGCTCGACTGGGCCGGCTACGACGAGTTCGGTGGTGCTGACGGTTCGTTCACCCGCAACGGCCACACCATCTCCGCCGAGAAGGCTCGCCTGTACCTGTTCGACGACCTGGGCGTGTCGCAGCGCTGGACCAACAAGTTCAGCGAGGTCGGCATCGAGACGGTCGGCGACCTGGTCGGCAAGTCCGAGGAGGATCTGCTGCGCATCGATGGCATCGGTGCCAAGGCGATCGAGGAGCTCCGTGACGGTCTGGAGGCCCACGACCTGCTCTACATCCTCGAGAACAACGACGACGTTGCCGACGAGGAAGACCTCTCGCAGCTGCTGCAGATGGTCTTTAGCCCCGACGGTCCGGACGACATCCTGCTGGGCACCTCCGCTGCGCCGACGCATCACGCCGACGCCGACGAGGAGCTCCTGGGCGCCCCGATCGACGACAAGAAGGCTCCCGCCAACGGTGCCATCAACGAGGACATGGCTTCTCTCGATGAGCTGCTCAACCAGCTCGTGGACACCGACGACGCCGAAGAGGCCAAGGACAACGACGAGGAGTAATTTCCAAGTACGTTAACCGTCCTTCCAAAGACCCGTTTCCCAACAGGGAAGCGGGTCTTTTTTTGTGAGGAACGTTGCCCCGACGAGCACGTCGGATTCCCGGAACGGGCCGCCCGCTGTTTAAGTTTGTCGCGAGTTCCGCACGCAAAGGAAAGCACTTAATGTGCTTTCCGTCTTGCGCAGGACTGTAGAGCAGCAAGCTTAAACAGCGGGCGGCCCGTTCCGGGAATCTACCCCGCGCACAGAAGGGGATTCCTTTTGCCAAAAAGGGACAGGTTTATTTTGGTAGGTTATTCCTGCTTGAATTTGAAACATTTCGTTCGGCCAGAGCGTATCTATGGTGAGGGCCTCAGCAAGAAACATCAGCATCACCGGGAGGTGATTATGGAAGAACAAGCATTTAGACAGGCGGTCGAGGATCACCGTGATGTCGTGTTTCGAATCGCATTGACGTACCTGCGCGATTGTGCCGACGCCGACGATGTTGCCCAGGATGTCTTCCTTAAGCTGCTTAAAAGCGATGGACATTTTGAGAGTTGGGAGCATCTTCGCCGCTGGCTTATCCGGGTCACGATCAATGAATGCAAATCGCTCTTTCGAAAGCCATGGAGGCGTGTGGAGGATATTGAGAACCT
>CAJLCM010000009.1:0-41410 GCA_905205145.1 uncultured Collinsella sp. | reverse complement strand
CCATTGCCGAATGGACCTTATCGCGTGTCTACTCTCGCTCGCATTCGGGCTCGTTGATCACACGCGAAACCGTCTTGAGAGAAACACCCGCGGCAATCGCCACATCGTTCATCGAGACGTTTTTCTTGTCCATCGTTGTCACTGCTTCTCCACTCGGTTCTCTATCGCTTGTTTTTTGTGTTCTAGCATACACTACCTGCCTGACTGATAAATCAACCGTTTACCGAACAATATCGACCGCTCACCCGTATATCCTTGTTGCTCTTCCAAAAATGTCTTACGTTGTCATTAACGAAATGACAACGTTGTCATTTCGTAACGCCTTCCCTACGCAGGAAGGTTTCCGGGCAGTCCTGACCATCCATCGACGACCAGTTCCATCCACATGCATCGCGCATCAAGCAGCAAAGGAGCTCTATGGACGCCATCGTAAAGATGCTCGAGAAGCATCAACCGTTCTTTGAGAAGATCTCGAGGAACATCTACCTCCAGGCCATTAAGGACGGATTCCTTGGGTGCATGCCCATCGTCCTCACCTCTTCGATTTTCTTGCTCATCGCCACGCTCCCCGGCGTCGTTGGCGTCACGCTGCCCCAGCCGCTCATCGACTGGTGCAACAAGCTCTACAACTTCACCATGGGCGTCATGGGCATCATGGTTGCCGGCACCACCGCCAAGAACTTTACGGCTTCCATGAACCGTCGCATGCCCGCCGGCAAGGTGCTCAACGACGGCTCCACCATGGTGGCCGCCCAGTGCAGCATGCTTTTGCTCGCCGTTACGCAGTTCACCACCAAGCTCGACGGCTCCGAGCTTTCGGTCTTCGATTGCACCAGCATGGGTACGCGCGGTCTGTTCTCGGCCTATATCGCCGCGTTCATTACCGTGTGGGTCTATAAGTTCTGTGTCTCGCGCGATCTGACCATTAAGCTGCCCAAGGAGGTCCCGGGCGCCATCGCTCAGAACTTCCGCGACATCATCCCCTTCGGCGGCGCCGTCATCATCTGCGGCATCATCGATGTGATCGTGCGTAACCTCATGGGCGTTCCGTTCTCCGAACTGCTCATCAAACTGCTCTCCCCGCTCTTTACCGCTGCAGAAACCTATCCTGGCCTTATCCTTATCCAGGCAGCCACCGCGTTCTTCTGGTTCATCGGCGTCCACGGCCCCTCGATTGTCCAGCCGGGCATCGACCCCATCCGTCTTGCCAACCAGGCCGAGAACCTGCAGGTTCTGCTGGCCGGTGGCCACCCTGCCCACTCCCTCACCTTTAACATGTCGCTCGTGGGTGAGTTCGGCGGCACCGGCGCCACATTCATCGTGCCGCTTCTGCTGATTCTCTTTATGAAGTCCAAGCAGCTCAAGGCCGTCGGTAAGGCCTCGATTGTCCCCGTCGCCTTCGCCGTCAACGAGCCGCTGCTCTTTGGCGCGCCCATGATCCTTAACCCCTACATGCTCATCCCCTTTGTTGCCGCCGGTTGCGTCAACGTGAGTGTTGCCAAGTTCTTCATCGACAATGTGGGCATGAACGGCTTCTCTTTCGTGGTGCCTTGGGCCACCCCCGCCCCCATCGGCATCTTCATTACCACGAACTTCCAACTCATCGCCCTGGTATTTGTCGCGATCATCATCTTGCTGGACGCCGTCATCTACCTGCCGTTCTTGAAGGCATACGATAAGCTGCTCTGCGACCAGGAAGCCGAGCGCGCCGCCGAACTGGGTCTCGAGTCCGATGGTGCTGCCACCATCGCTGCCAGCACCCCTGCGCCCGTCATCGAGCCGACCGCCGCTGCCGTCGACAGCGAGCCTGTCGCCGATCAGCCCGAGCCCGCCGCCGACGCATCCGCCAAGAAGGACGTCGACGGTCTGAAGGTCCTCGTCCTGTGCGCCGGCGCTGGCACCTCCGCCATGCTCGCCAACGCCATTAAGGAAGGCGCCGCACAGACCGGCGAGAACATCGCCTCCTCTGCAGGTGCCTATGGTCAGCACACCGCCATCATGGACCAGTACGACGTCATCGTGCTCGCTCCGCAGGTTCGCAGCTACTACAACGACATGAAGGCCGACACCGACCGTCTGGGCATTAAGTTGCTCGCCCCGCGTGGCAAGGAATACATCGACCTTACCCGCGACCCCGCCGGCGCCATCAAGTGGCTCCGCGAGAACCTCGACTAGTTTCCTCCCTCTGTTGGTGCCCGAATCCCCGTTCGGGCACCTCTCCCTATTCGTATCCCACAGAAAGGATGACTCATGACCAACCCCATGCAGTTCCCCGACGGCTTTGTGTTTGGCGGCGCCACCGCTGCTTACCAGGTTGAGGGCGAGACCCGTACGCACGGCAAGGGCAAAGTGCCCTGGGACGATTTCCTGGCTGCTCAGGGTCGCTTCTCCCCCGACCCCGCAAGCGATTTCTACAACAAGTACCCGGTCGATATCGACCTGTGCCAGCGCTTCGGCATCAACGGTATCCGTGTCTCCATCGCCTGGAGCCGTATCTTCCCCAACGGCACTGGTGAGATTAACCCCGAGGGTGTTGCCTTCTATCACGAGCTCTTTGCCACCTGCAATAAAGCCGGCGTTATCCCCTATGTCACGCTCGATCACTTTGATACGCCCGAGGCCTTTTATCAGAACGGCGGCGAGGGCTTCCTGACACGCACGACGATCGACGCCTTTGTCGAGTACGCCAAGTTCTGCTTTGCCGAGTTCACCGAGGTCAAGCACTGGTTTACCTTTAACGAGATTCCCGCGACCGCCGAGGGCAGCTTTATCGTCGGCAACTGGCCGCACGGCGAGAAGTATCGCCTGGACAAGGCCTTCCAGCTCATGCACAACATGATGGTGGCCCATGCCAAGGCCGTCGTCGCCTTCCACGAGGGCGGCTTTGAGGGCGAGATCGGCATTGTCCAGAACCTGGAGCCCAAGTATCCCCTCGATCCCAACAGTGCTGCCGACTGCGAGGCCGCCCGCATGGCCGACGTCATCAACAACCGCTGGGTACTCGACGCCACCTTCCGCGGCCACTATGCAGCCGACACCATGGAAGCCGCGACCAAGCTGGCCCATATCGCCGGCGGCGAGCTCGACGTTCGTGACGAGGACATCGCCGCGCTGACCGCCGCGCTCCCCTACAACGATTGCCTGGGCGTCAACACCTACAAGTGCCAGTTCCTGCGTGCCGCCGAGGGCGAAAACGACATCAACCACAATGGCACTGGCGACAAGGGCTCCTCGCGCTGGTTCCTCAAGGGCGTTGGTGAGTCATGCGTGCGCGAAGGCGTACCCACCACCGATTGGGACTGGATTATCTATCCCGAGGGTCTGTACGATCTGCTGCTCCGCATTAAGAACGATTACCCCAACTACAAGAAGATCTACATCACCGAGAACGGCATGGGCTATAAGGACGACTTTGAGGACGGATTTATCGACGACGCCCCTCGTATCGACTACATGCGTCAGCATCTCGCGTGGATCCTCAAGGCGATTGACGGCGGCGTGAACGTCGACGGCTACTTTGTGTGGTCGCTGCAGGACCAGTTCTCCTGGACCAACGGCTACAACAAGCGCTACGGCCTGTTCTACATCGACTTTGAGACCCAGAAGCGCTATCCCAAGGCGAGCGCGTACTGGTACAAGAACGTCTCGGAGACCGGCCTGCTCATGGCCTAGTTTCAGCCGCATACCCCCTGTCGGCCGCATGCGAACCCCTCCACGGGTTCGCATGCGGCCTTTTTGTTTTTGGTGGGCCCGAGCGGATCATTCGTCTCGATCTGTAACATCTAGCAGGGATTTTCGGCCCCAGCTGTTACGGATCGAGACAAACAGAACGCCCGAGCAGAAATGTCTAAATCTGTAACACGTAGCCCACTTTCGACCGTCTACCTGTTACAGATCAAGACAATAAGATAGTCAAATCCAAACTTTCCAAGCAGTTATGAAGCATGATTTCTAGTTTTCGGTATCACGAACATACTTTCGGTATCATTTAATGGTATTATGATATCGAAAGTATGTTCGTGATACCGAAAGGAGCCGCATGCGCCAGTTCGATTACACCACAGTCCCAGCGGAACTCGAAGCAACTCCAATCACCAACCTCCTCCTCTCGATACGCGAGCATAAAGGCCGACAGCTTGTTCTGAGTCAAGTCAAACCCGAACTCCTATCGTCCCTTATGGAGGAAGCTAAGATCCAAAGCACCCAATCCTCCAACGGACTTGAAGGAATTGTTACCACCCAAAAAAGACTCAAAGCAATCATGGCGTATTCCGCCAAGCCAAGCTCCCGCGCAGAGGAAGAAATCGCTGGATACCGAGATGTGCTGTCGCTTATTCACGAGCAACACGATTCCATTCCCGTAACGCCATCGGTCATTTTGCAGTTGCATCGTGACCTCATGGCGCACACGGCAATCTCGTATGGAGGCCATTGGAAGGATAGCGATAACGAAATCGTCTCCATTGACGATCAAGGTAATCGATTTGTGCGCTTTAGGCCCCCTTCGGCTCTAGCAACCCCGGGACTTATTAAAGAAGCCTGCCAGTCCCTCAACGATGCTTTATCTCGCCAAGTTTGCGATCCCCTCCTTATATCGCTCCGCTTTATCTTCGATTTTGTCAGTATTCATCCCTTCAACGATGGCAATGGCAGGATGAGCCGGCTCCTTACAACGCTGCTACTCGAAAAGACTGGATACGACGTTGCGCGTTACATCAGCATCGAACGACTTATTGAAGACAACAAAGCGCTTTACTACAACGCCCTCGCTGCAAGCTCCACTGGATGGAATGAAAATCAAAACACCGAAGCACCCTTTATCCGTTTCATGCTCGGAACAACCCTGGCCGCCTACCGACAGCTCGAACAGCGTACCTTAATTGAATCAAGCACTCGTCCCATGTCGAAGCAAGCGCGCATCGCCGTTCTATTTCAACAGAGACCCGGCGTCATTAAGAAATCCGACATCCGGTCCAACTGCCCTGATATCAGCGAGGTAACCGTTAAACGAACCCTCAGTCAGCTTGTTAGTTGCAGCGCAATCGAAAAAACAGGGGCGGGTCGTTCGACGGGCTACATACTCAAAGACGTCCATGCTCTAGAACTATTCTTGCAATCCACAATACCCGATAGCGAGGCCGCAATAACAAAAGAGGCTCCAAAGGATAAGCTCCTTGAACGTGTAAGCCACGCCGAGGATGAAAGCAGAGAGGGGCTCTATGAAGACTACGATTCATTCTCAAGGGACATAAAGACGAAATACGGAGTCTAGTCATATCCCAGAATAGTCTCATCCTTGTTGCCCAAAGTCATTTACGCGTCATTTTAAAGCGGTACCCCTGCGCCGGCAGGGGGGGGCAGAAGTATCGCCTGCCGATCCTGCTGGAGTCGGCAATCAGATAGCGCGTATCGGCCTTGCTAAAGGCGAGCTGCTGGATGCGGCCCTCATCCATGTTGGACGTGGACACGTCGCCGTCCAGAATGCCGTTGGCACCGATAAACGCAATGTCAATCCCTAGTGCGCGCAGGGTATCCTCGGCCGTGGGCCCCACAAAGGCGGCGGTGCGGCTGCGGTACATGCCGCCCACCAGGCACAGCTCGCAATCCTCGCGCGCCTCGAGCAGGCTAAAAGCCGAAAGCGAATTGGTCACATAGATGGAAGGCAGCTTGTCGGTGACTCGGAGAGCGCCAATGCGATCTCACGACGGTTGCGCTCATTGTCTCATTTAGTTACTCAACGAAATACGGCCCCGCAGCTCAATAAGCTGCGGGGCCGTACCATACACCGACGAATCAACGACGAAGTGCATCCACTATTTGGCCAGCTCCTGAACGATCCAGTCAATTGCACCTTCGGGATCGTTGGTAAGGTCGATATACTCCTTGCCCCTTGTGGTGAGCAGTTTAATTCCAAGGCGATCGGTATCGGCCTTCATAGCGTCATAGTACATGCGTGCCTGGGGCGCCAGAACAATCACGTTGTACTGATCCATCGTCTCATAGTGGCTTCCGTACGCACCGGACTGAGAAACCAGATCGATACCCTTAGCAGCGGCACCTTCGCGAAGAGCATTTGCCAAGAGAGTCGAAGTGCCGGCACCCTGGCAAAGCACAAGCACGCGGATCTGCTCCGCCTTGTCCTTTACCGCCTCGAGAGCTTTTGCGACATTTTCCTGTGCGGCAATAGCATCTGCATCCGAGTTTCCTGCAGTCTCCTTTGCAGACTCTTCCAAACAAAGCTGATGGTCATACGCCTTGCAGAACGGATAGTAAATCACAAAGTCAACGACCAACAGCACTGCCATCAATACGAGAGAACGCAGATCGAGACCCGTGGTGAGGAACGCACCAATTGGGCCGGGAAGCGCCCACGGCATGGTATACATGGGGGCGTTCATTCCAATGACGTCAATGAAAAATTTACCGATAATGGCGTTGACCATAGGAGCCACTAGGAAGGGCACGAACATATAGGGATTGAGAACAATCGGCATACCGAAGATAACGGGCTCGTTAACTCCAAAAATCACCGGGATAATCGATGCCTTGCCCATGGCTTTAAGCTGCTTGGAGCGCATAAACATGATCAGGATAATAGGAACGATGAACGTGCAGCCAGAACCGCCCAGACCGCCGATGAAGCTTGTAAAGTCCTGCGTGAGAGCAATTGACGGGTGTCCACCTGCTTGGAAAACCTCAAGATTGGTAACGGTATTGCCGTAGAGCGCAGCATTGATCGGACTCATGACAACCGAAGCACCGTGGATACCCATAAATTGGAAAAGCGCGACCGCGCCTTCGATAAGCGCCATGCCAGGATAGGTGTCGACCGCGGAGAACAGCGGCGAGATGAGAGCGGATACCAAATTGGCGAACGGCACAGCAAGCAGCTTGCGGCTCGCAAGATCGATAAAAGCACACGCAAGGATCGAAAACCCAAATGCAAAGATATCGCGAAAACTCTGCGCAATAGAGCCAGGGACCTCTTTGGGAAGCTTGATCGTCACATTATGGCTAATGCACACCTTATAGATATTAACGGTCAAGAATGCGGCTACGAACGCAGCGAGAAAACCCTTGGTTCCCATATAGCCGGTTTCAAAAACAGATGTATCTGCTCCGCCAATCGAGACAACATCGTTCGTCACCGATAGCAAGAGCATGCCGCACATGGCACAAACCATGCACGAGGTGGGGTTGAGAGATTTACCCGAAGGCATGCGACGGTTCATCGACATGGCAAGTGAGCTCGCCGTGGTGCCGGCCACCATAATGCCAAGAAGCCCCATGGTATATGCATAGATTTTATTGAAGAAATCCAGCACCTCAGACGGAAGCGTGATGCCTACATAGGCAGGGAGCGTCGAAAGAAGAAGGAACAGGCTCGAGAACAGCACAATTGGCATATTCGAGAGAAAGCCATCCTTGATCGCCACCAGATAAATGTTCCTCGAGATTTTGTCGAAGAGGGGCTGGTGTTTTTCAAGGAATTTGACGATAGCGTCCATAACACATCCTTTCATGATTCCCGGGCACGTAACGATTTATCCGGACTCAACCGTCGTCGTCCCCGTTTGTATCCACTTATGTAAGTGAATACGTTCTTGTGCGAAATGTAATATCATTTGCGCGATTTGTCATAACCAATTCTTTTTCCGCTTTGTCGATATGTCAAGAATTCAAATACTTATTCGGTGAACGGTAGTTGATTAATATAAGGTTTTCCCAGCTAAAGGCTATTTTTTCCGAGCAATACAATAAGCTTGCAACCGTTCACCGATTGGATATAACATATTGAATATATTGTTGTAACAATATTAGAGACAATGTCACAAGCCTGTCGTTCTAGTCAAAGGAAGTAACAATGCCCAAACGATTACTGAACATGTCCGCATCCGATTTTGCCGCCACGTCACCCATGGATCTAAAGCAGGCAATTCTGGCTTCCGAGGGACGTACCATCATGGCGGAAAACGTACCCTCTTCCCAATTTCTCGGCGGCGTTACTAATGCAGAAATCGAACGTGCCGCAGGTGCCGACCTGCTTCTGTTTAACGCGCTCGATGTGTTCGATCCAGTTATTGCCGGTATTCCAGATGATCTCAATGAAAACCCGGTCACTTGGGTGAAGCGAGCATGCGGAAGGCCCATTGGCGTCAATCTGGAGCCAGTTGATAACGAGGCAGAGATGTCTGAATCCCGAACGGAAATCCCCATGGGTCGTCGCGTCTCTCCCAAGACCTTAGAAAAGGCTAACGAACTCGGATTTGATTTTATCTGCCTGACGGGCAACCCTGGAACCGGCGTCTCCAACGATGCAATCGCCCATTCGATTAAACTCTCCAAAGAGCATTTCAACGGCCTGGTCATAGCCGGAAAAATGCATGGAGCGGGCGTTGCGGAACCTGTCATGACGCTCGAAATTGCGCGCAAGTTTGTTGACCTCGGCGTCGATATCCTTCTGGTGCCAGCCCCCTACACCGTCCCTTGCTTCCAAGAAGCAGACCTGCGCGCCATCGTAGACTTTGTACGATCCCACAACGTAGGCAAGTCAATTGAAGAGAAGGTTCTCGTCATGGCGGCTAACGGGACGAGTCAAGACTCCTGCGACAGCGAGACTATTAAGAAAATAGGCCTTGCAGCAAAAGCAGCCGGCGCTGACCTCCAACATATCGGGGACTCCATGAACGGTATTTGCCTGCCCCAGAATATCTTCACGCTCGGACAAGCCCTTCGTGGATACAGGCATCAGATCGTCATGCTGAGCCGCTCTGTGATACGTTAAGGTTACCTTGCCCACGTTACATCCCGACTGAGGCAACCATCAGGTATAACCAACATGCAAACTGAGGCTCTAATGCTCGATACACACGAAAAACGGCCACTCTATTTACAGCTCACCGACGCGCTGCTCAAGCAGATCGTCGATGAATATCAAGCAGACGATAAACTTCCAACAGAAATGGAACTCTGCGACGAATACGCCGTAAGCAGAACAACCGTCCGACTTGCCATGAGTGAGCTGGAGCGTCGTGGAAGTATCTATCGAATCCAAGGTAAGGGATCGTTTGTTGCACCGAAACGCGTTAGCGAGCTCAATTCACTTTTAGACTTTGACTTTGCAAGCCATTGCGATGGCGTTGATCCGGATGCCATCACCAAACATTTCGGCGGCCTCACATCAGGTCGTCCAATTTCCGTAATGATGCTCCAACAATTTGGATGTCAAAGTCGCGATGAAATTCAGCGTCTTGAATTGACCTACGAACTTGAAGGCAGCTTCATAGGCGCTGATACGTTCTTCATTTCAAAGTCGCGCGTTCCGAATAACCAGTTAGATTTTCAGGCATTTAGCAGAATCATGGACGACTTGTCCAAGTCTATCCAATCTGTTAGGGAAAGCTATAGAGCACGTCAGCTTAGCGATTCCGAAGCCAGTAATTATGGTGTTGCAAAACTTCCGGTCATCGAACTGACTCATTATGCTTACGACTCCGGAGGCAAACTAATCTCAATTGTCTGCCGCACCGTCTTAACTGGGCGGGTCCCTTATCAAAACTTTATTTTCAAGTCCTAATGTTCTTTTTCTTTTGTCTCGATCTGTAACACGTAGCCGAGTTTTTAAGTCCTAACCGTTACAGATCGAGACAAACAAGGTAGACCACGCCGAATTGTCTCAATCTGTAACACTAAGACCGGTTTTGGACGTCTAGATGTTACAGATTGAGATGAATGTACAGGTCAATCCTCTCAATCTCAATCTGTAACAACTAGCTGAATTTTTCGGTCCTAGCTGTTACAGATCGAGACAAACGGAATAGGCCGAGCCAAAAATCTCGATCTGTAACATCTGACTCGCATTTGGCCGCCTAGATATCACAGGTTGAGACAATTTGATAGTGGAGTCCTCATTTGCGCGTCATATCGCGTAGCGCTGACGCGCTGGTTTCCACAATGACAGGAGGTAAAAGTCCTCCCGCATCGCCCGTTGGCAATCCCGTAGCGCTAGCTAGCAAATGACCTGCGTACGCTCCTCGATGGCGGCACGATCTTCGGCGGCGATGCCCGGCTCGCACACCACGGCGTCCAGGCTGTCCAGACGGCAGAAGGTGTAGAAGTCGCGCTTGCCAATCTTGCTGGAATCGGCGATCAGATAGCGCGAGTCGGCCTTGCTAAAGGCGAGCTGCTGGATGCGGCCCTCTTCCATGTTAGACGTAGACACGTCGCCGTCCAAAATGCCGTTTGCGCCGATAAAGGCTGCGTCGATCCCCAGTGCGCGCAAGGTGTCCTCGGCCGTGGGGCCCACAAAAGCGGCAGTGCGGCGGCGGTACACGCCGCCCACCAGGCACAGTTCGCAGTCTTCGCGCGCCTCGAGCAGGTTAAACACCGAAAGCGAATTGGTCACAATGCGCAGGCGAAACGCCGGCAGCATCGAGGCCATCTGCTCAACCGTGGTGCCCGTGCCCAAAAAGATGGTCGAGCCTTCCTCGATAAGCTCCACAGAACGGCGCGCAATCTGCAACTTTTCCTCGGCATGCTTCGTGCGCTTTTCGCTGTGCGAATACTCATGGCGCAGCATAGCGTGTGGACGGCTCTGCGCACTGCGGGCTCCGCCGTGTACGCGCTCGATCTCGCCCAGGCTCGCCAGCTCCTCAAGGTCACGGCGGATCGTCATATCCGAGACACCTAACGCATCCGAAATCTCCTTGACCGAGACCGTTCCCTGCTCCTCGAGCAGCTGCCGAACCTTATCCTGTCGCTCCGCTTTAATCACGATGAGTCCTCGCTGTTCCACGCTCACGTCAATTCAAACAATAACGAACAAATTGTATCAGACTCGCGCACGTCAGAAATGAACGCCTACACAGCTCCAATCATCACTTTTTTGAGAAGAATACCCCCTGCTTTAGTGGGGTGTAGTGATAATCTCGCCTGTTCGCGCTACAGTTTGTCGGAAATACCTCGATGTTAGGAACCAAATGATCACTTCCGAGCTTTTCGGCACCGCGCCGTGCGGTACCTCCGTTCATCGTTACGCCCTCAACGGGCCCGAGATCTGCGTTCGCATTATGGACTATGGCGCCACCGTGCTTGGTATCGATGTGCCCGACATTCCCGGCAACGTGCGCGATGTGGTGCTGGGCTTCGATAAGCTCGAGGATTACTTTGACAACCCCGCCTGCTTTGGCGCGACCATCGGGCCTGTGGCCAACCGCACCGCGGGCGCCACGATCACCATCGCCGGCACGGACCGGCATATGCCGGCCAACGAAGGCGCCAACAACCTACACAGCGATCTTGAGCACGGCCTGCACAAGCGCGTGTGGGACGTTGAGCTCGACGAGGTCCACAATGCCGTGCGCATGACCACCTCGCTTGAGGATGGCGAGCTGGGCCTGCCCGGCAACCGCACCTTTACGGCCGTGTTTACCGTGACGCGCACCGGCGTCTTCCGCATCGAGTACGGCTGCGAGAGCGACCGCGCCACCTACGTGTCCATGACCAACCACACCTACTTTAACCTTGCCGGTCATAGCGCCGGCATGGACTGTGAGCACTTCTTTGTTGCCAACGCCGCCCACTACCTCCCCATTAACGACCAGAACATTCCCACCGGCGAGATCGCTCCGGTCGAGGGCACGCCGTTTGACTTCCGTGAGCTGCGCCCCGTCGCGCCTGGCATGGAGGCCGACGATCCGCAGATTAAGCAGGCCCGTGGCTACGATCACTGCCTGTGCATCGACGGCTATCAGTACGGTCGCAATCTGCGCCGCGCCCTGCACGTCGAGGAGATGTGGACCGGTCGTGAGCTGGACTACTACACCACCGCCCCGGGCGTGCAGCTCTACACCGGCAACTGGCTGGGCGACGAGCACGCCAAGGACGATGCTAACTATGGTTGGGGCGCCGGCTTTGCCCTCGAGGCCGAGATGTACCCCGACACGCCGCACCAGCCCCTGTTCCCGCAGGGCATTGTGGGCCCGGGTCACCCCTACAGCAATGTGATCGAGTACCACTTTATGAGGCACTAAGCCCACAACGCAATATATCGCACAGCAGCGCCCGCCGGTACCACAGCCGACGGGCGCTGTTTCATGAATAAATCCTTCTTTTCGATGCCACCGAATTGGTGACATAACAAAACTATGCCGAATTACTACGATGAACCCACAATGTCCGACCACGCGCTGGTTTATAAATAATTAGCAACTCGTCTACCTGCAGTTTTATTCTCTGCAAATTTGGCATGCTCGGCGATAAGCAATTCATCGTAGTAAACCGGCATAGTTTTGGCGGACAGCGCCACACAGACCCCCTACGACGGCAAAATGATCCCTTTCCCTCCGTCCCCAAGGGATCAGTTGAACAGATTGCCGATGGGTTCGGGAGCGGAACTGGGGAGATAGCGGATTTCTAGTTCGATGCCGAGCTTTTGCAGCTCTGTGAGAGCAGCGACGTCTGTGTCGTCTACGGCGACTGCGGGCGTTATGGGGCGCTTGCCCTCCCCTGCCTGCATATGGCCAATGCTAATCTTGGTTATTGGCACACCGCCCTTAACCAGCGCGAGCGCATCGGCAGGTGAGGCCACCATGATCAGAATCAACTGGCGCGGCGTTGCGGTATGAATGATGTCGACGGTCCTTTGCACCGAGAAAAACCGTGTCCAAACGCCTTCTGGCGCCGCCACCCTCATGGGTGCCCATTGGCGCGAATCCGCCGCGATCTCATCGTTGACGATTAGGACAAGGTTGGAACCCACGGCCTCGTTCCGCAGCGCAACATCTTGCCCGTAAATGAAACGGTCATCGATACGCGTGAGAAGGATATTGGGTTGAGCCATGGCTGCCCCATTCTGTTTGAGACCCATACGAGCGGGACGTCGGCCACCAACTCGACAGCAACTCAAGCACCAAATGGGTACCGCGGACATCACGCCTCTAATATTAGTGCATTTAAAGTGAGAAAAGCCGTCAGAACCCTTGCGCGGATTTGCGATGTCCCGTATCATAGACAGCCGTTGACGCCTCAGTTGCGTCACCACATGTCCGCCAGCGTAGCTCAGTTGGTAGAGCACCGCTCTCGTAAAGCGGGGGTCACCGGTTCGAGCCCGGTCGCTGGCTCCATTGCACAAGATAGCCGCCTTCGGGCGGCTTTTTTGTTGCCGATTTCGGGCGCACATCCGCCGGAATTCGCCCACTCGGTGGACTTCGGGTTTAATGCTTAGGGGCGGGGATTTACCAAAGTGAAATTTTAATGAAAAGAAACCCAGCAGCAATTGCCATGGTGAGGGCTCGAATTGGCCATATAGATCTAAAATAGTCACGATACCTTCTCTTTTGCTGGAACGATATATCTATACAAGGTTGTGAGCGGAAAACAAAAATACGTCGATTGCTATCCGACAAACGGGTCTGGAATTGCATTCACCGGCATTTCGGGGCAGATTGATACACATGTACGAAAGGGAACCTATGTGGTGCGTTGGGTTGGAGCTGCTGCAGGCCCGATATGGATTGCGGTCTTGCGCCCCGATGTCCAAATAGGTTTCTCTCTCTAGACGGGAAGTTGCTCATGGACGCCATATATGACGGAGATGACTGGGTCGATCATTATACTTGGCGCCTGGTCGGCTCGAACGACAATGGGGATGTGGTGTTTGATGGACTATGTCCAAAGCATCTCCATCCTTTTGTCTCGTCGTTAATTGAGAGTTCCGCTCGTGTTGCCCCCTACAACTCGGCATCGCTTCATGATACGGACGTTTTGAAGACCATAAGGGAATCAATTGACGATGGCACGATGAGCGGCCCGCTGTTTTCTCGGCTTGTGGGGCTAGATGAGATTGGCTCGAAACGACTGCTTGCGGGCGAAAAAGTGGAACTCACTTATCGGTCGATGATTTCAATCCTGCGGCTAGCCGATGTTCTTCGCAAATAAATCCAAGCAAAATGCCGCCGGCAACACCCCTCTTCTACAAAAAAGCCCCGCCAACCGCAATCCCCAAGGGAACCGCGATCAGCGGGGCTCAAGCGTGCTCCTCAATGGAATCACGCCATCAAACGAGCAGCTCAGCCGAGCAGCGCGCTACTCCTCCCAGTAAGCGTCTGCAAGCAGCTTAAAGCAGATCTTCTTGACCGGCTGCGCGCCATCGCCCGGGAACTCGAGCGTGGGCATGTGAGGCTCGCCGGCAACGAACAGTGCAAACTTGTCGTCAGCAAGATCGCCGGCGATCGAAGCGTCGGAATCGACCAGATCGTAGTCGTCCTTCTCGTCAAACTCCTGGACCAGCGTCAGGCTGCCCGTGGCAACCTTAAAGGCCTCACGGCCCTCGACGTCAATCTGCAAGTCGTGATAGCGCTGATGCGTCTCGTAGTGGGCCTCGGCCTCGGGACGCGTCGTGGGAGCCATGACGTTCGCAAAGACCTTGTCGCCCAGAATCGGATGGCTGCCGACCTCGAGCTTCGCCGGGTCGTTCTCCTCGAGCCAGTCGATCAGCACGTCGAGACCCTTGAGCATTCCGCGGTATTCCTCGATATCGCCCAGTGCACCGTAAATCATCTAAATCCCCTCTCGGATCGTTTCTTTGGCGGCTACTCGGCAAACGCATTACCAAAGCTGTTGCCGCCCACATACGTCTCGACCAGGGTAAGGTCGGGACTGAACACGACAAAGTCGGCGTCGCGCCCCGGCATAATGCTACTGCACTTATCGTCGACATGAGCTAGCAAGCAATGCCGGGGCCGACGCCCAAGCTCTTACAGCTCGGTCACGACAACGCCGTTGTAGACCTCGTCCCAACGGTCCATGACCAGATGGCCGGTCATGGGATCCATGGCGTTGAGCTTGCCGCAGGTGTTGGCGGTACGCAGCACCGTCTCGTCGTCTGCGCCAGCAGCGATGGCATGTGCGAAGCCTGCGATAGTGGAGTCACCAGAGCCCGTGGCGTTAACGGCAGGGATATCGGGCGTCTTTGCGCGGAACGCACGGCCATTGTGGAAGCCAACGGAGCCGGCAGCGCCCATGGATACGACGACCCAGGGGATATCGGAGAAACGGGCGTCAGAGGCGAGCGCGGCACGGAGCTCGTCCACATCGTCGGTGGTAAAGCTCGTGCCCAGAAGGCCGTTGATCTCGGTCAGGTTAGGCTTGACCAGCTCGGGCTTAATTTCGGACTTAAGGGCGGCCTCAAGCGAAGCGCCCGAGGTATCGAGCAGCACCTTGGCGCCGGCGTTCTCGGCAATGCCCGTGATCTTGGCATAGTAGTCTGCCTCGACACCGCGGGGCAGCGAACCCGAAATGGTAACAACGTCGGCCTTGCCCGCAAGCTCAGTAAATTTGGCGGTAAAGGCATCGAGCTCCTCGGGGGCAATTGTCGGGCCGCTCTCGAGCAGCTCGGTCTGGTTGCCGGCGTGGAGAATGTTGAGGCAAATTCGAGTCTCGCCCTTGATGGGCACAAAGTCGTTGTTAATACCGTTGGCGTCCATGAGCTCAGCCATGTAGGCGCCCATGTGGCCACCAAGCAGGCCGGTTGCCACAACGTCGTCGCCCAGCTGACCCAGCACACGGGCAACGTTAAGGCCCTTGCCGCCGGCGGTCTTTTCGGGCGTCACGCGGTTGACGTCGTCGATAACGAGCTCATCGAGCTGATAGCGCGTATCGACAGACGGGTTCATCGTAACGGTGAGGATCATTTTTAGCTCCTTATCTCGCAGGCTCCTTGTGCCTCGCGATACGAGTCGACAAAACGGAATTACAGAATCTCAATCGTGAACGAGCGGACGACGGTCTCCTTGGGCTTGGCGACAAGGCAGCCGCGCTTATGCTCAAGCACGTCGTCCTCATCGGAACAGGTCGAAAGACCGCCCCAAGGCTCAACCGCCACAAAATCGCCCTCGGGCTTGCTCCACACAATGAGATACGGGAAGCCCTCAAAGCTCAGGCGGACGCCCTTGTCCTCGCCCTTTTTGGAAAGCGTGACCTGACGGCTCTCGAGCACGTCAAAGATGGTCTCCGCAAAATCAAAGAGCTCATGTGACAGAGGCAGCGTCTTTCCAACCATGGGATTCTTGGAGCGCTTGTCCACGTCAATCAAGCCAGTCGAGGGGACGGCAGTGCAAAGCTCCGCAGCTTCGTCCTTCTCAAAGCGCAGCTCGTAATCCGTATAGGCCTCGCCCTCGTCGAGCGGGCACCTAAAGCCGGGATGACCGCCAATAAAGAACGGCATGTCCTCGGTGCCCTCGTTGGTCACCTCGTAGGAAACGCGCACGGCAGCGTCCTCGAGCGTATAGCGGGCGACGAGCTTAAACGGATACGGATAATCGCTCAGCAATGCAGCGTTATCCTCGGATGCCAGGCACATCGCCAGCTCGTTTGCGCTTTGGCTCAGCAGCTTCCACTCCTGTTTGCGCGCAAACCCGTGGCGGGCGAGCTTCACATGATGCCCGGCAAACGTCATGGCGCTACCATCGCGCAGGCCTCCGCAAATCGGGAAGCAAATCGGTGCTTGGCCGGACCACACTGCGGGATCACCCTGCCACAAGTACTCGCGACCGTCGGCCTCAATCGAGGTAAACGAGCCGCCGGCCGTAGACACCTTAATAGAAATCGAATCGTTGGAGAGAGCGTATTCCATTGCCCATCCTTTCGAACAACTGCTTTTTGCTCGCAAGTACCCGTCTCGGCCCTGACCAAGGGACAAACCCGCACGTTCATCGATGCGTCCGGTATCCCAGCCATGCAACGGGGTACCATACAGACATTGATGCAATTACAGCTGAAAGGCCTTCTTATGCGAACCATCATCCTCTACGCCTCGCGCCACCACGGCAATACGAAAAAGCTCGTGGACGCCATCGTCGAGGCACACCCCGAGATCGATACCCTCGACGTCAAGGCGCTCGGTAAAAACGAGTACCCCGACCTGCACGAATACCATCTGATCGGCGTCGCCACGGGCATTTATTACTCCGAGATCGACAAGGACATGGCACGCGTGCTCACGAACGTGCTGCAGCCGCAGGACAAGGTGTTTGGCCTTATGACCTACGGTGGCAAAAACAAGTGGTACGGCAAGGATATCGATGGCATCTGCCGCATGAGGCAGGCCATCTTTATGGGTGTCTACGGCTGCCCCGGTTTTGATACGTGGGGGCCGTTCAAGCTCGCCGGCGGTGTCCAAAAGGGACACCCGACCGCCGAGGAAATTAAGGGCGCCGTCGACTTCTTCGACAAGATCGAAAACGAGTATGGCGACATCATCGTCGAAGAGTACGCCAAGCGTGAGAAGCGTCTAGCCTACGAAAAGGAGCATCCTGCGGGAGGTCTTGTGGCCGGCGTCAAGCGCACGGCAAAGAAGATCGCTAACAAGCTGTAACTGTGAAGGTGCTTTTGAGCGTTTAACCCATACGGCGGGTCCGAGCAGATTCGGGCCCGCCGTCTTTTTCTATCGTTACTCGGTAAAGGCGTTGCCGACGCTCTGGCCGCCAACATACGTCTCGACGAGGGTGAGCTCATGGTCGAACACGACAAAGTCGGCGTCGCGACCCGGCATGATGCTGCCGCACTTATCCTCGATGTGCGCGGAGCGTGCCGGCACCTCGGTTGCCATGCGAATGGCGATATCGGCGCTGGCGATGCCCCAGTCGACGATGTTCTTGACGCCCTGGGCAAGCGTGAGCACCGAGCCGGCAATGCTCTTGCCGTCAGCGAGCCAGCACAGGTTGTCCTTCATGATGACGTCCATGCCACCACTGGTGTAGCTGCCCTCGGGCATGCCGCCGCAACCCAGGCAGTCGGTGATGAGCACCGTGTGCTGCCAGCCCTTTGCCTGCAGCAGCGCCTTGATGGCGGCAGGGTTTACGTGCTTGCCGTCACAGATGATCTCGGCGTAGGTCTCGGGCGTGGACATGGCTGCACCCACGACACCGGGCTCACGGTGATGCAGGCCGCGCTGACCGTTATAGGTATGCGTAAAGCAGCTGGCACCGGCGTTGATGGCGGCGATGCACTCATCGTAGGTGGCGTCGGAGTGACCGATGCTGGTCACCACACCCTTGGCGTTCAGAGCAGCCGCATAAGCAGCGGCACCGTCGCGCTCGGCCGCCATGGCGCTCTTAACGATGCGACCACCCGCAGCCTCCTGCCACTGATCGAAGACCTCCTCGGAGGGATCGATAAGATAAGCGGGGTTCTGCGCGCCCACGTGCTTCATGGTAAAGAAGGGGCCCTCCAGGTAGATGCCCTGAATGCGAGCACCGCAGAAGTCGGGGCCACGACCCTCGTCCGCCTGGGCGATAGCGGCGCAGGCGTCCTTGATCTGCTCGACGCCATCGGTGAACGTCGTGGGCAGCCAGCTGGTGGTACCGCGACGGGCGAGCTCGGTCGAGCTGATATCAATGCCCTCGGGATCGTTATCGGTAGTTGAGTGGTTGTAGAAGCCATGGATGTGAGTATCGACCATACCCGGTGCGATCCACGATCCCGTGTAGTCCTTAATCTCGCAAGAGGGCTCGTCGGCCTGCCAGGCGCCAAAGACGCCGTCCTCGACCATAAGATAGCCGCCCAGTTGCGGGCCTGCCGGCAAGAAGAACTTGTCAGCCTTAATTGCGTACGTGCTCATATGCACTCCTTGCTTCTAAAGCAGTTGACTGTGGTGATGCTTATACCCAGCTCACGTAAAACAAAAAGCGCCCGCCCGCCGTTATGAGCGGACGGGCGCCCTTACAGGGGGACGCGATTAAGCGGTGAAGGGGTGAATCGTCACGCCCTTAACCACGCGGTTGACCGTGCCGGTGGGGCTCGGCGTATCGGGCGTGTTGCCCACGCGTACGGAGTTGAGCAGGCTGATAGCCTGGGCAAACATCACGAACGGCAGAGCAAGGTAGCCCTCGGGAAGTGCCTCGTAGCCCTTAAAGGTGAAGGACTCACCCTCATAGACGGTGGCACCTTCCTGCTGAACGGCGATGGTGTGCTGAGCGATCTCGTCGCCACCGATCTCGTTGAGGATGTCGATGTCGTACTGACGGGTGTAGGCGTCGTTGTTGACGAACACGAAGACGAGCGTCTTATCGTCGACGAAGGACTTAGGTCCGTGACGATAGCCCATGGAGGTGTCGTAGGAAGTAGCGACCAGACCGTGAGCGAGCTCGAGGATCTTAAGCTGGCTCTCCTGGGCAAGGCCACCGAAGGAACCAGAACCCAAGTAGGTCACGCGGTTGAAGTCGCCAGCCAGGTAATCGGCGATCTCGGGCTCACGGGAGATGACCTCCTCGCCCATCTTGGCGATGGTCTCGACCCACTCGGCCTTCTGCTCGTCAGAGGCAGTGTCGAAAATAAGGGTAGAGAGCAGGGTCATGCAGGAATAAGAACCGGTCATGGCGAAGCCCTTGTCGTTGGCGCGCGGAATGAGCAGCGTCAGCGCGTTGGGATCATCGGCAGATTCGACGGCGAGCTTGCCCTCGGGAGCGCAGGTGATGTTGAGGAACTTGACGTTGTGGACGAGCTCCTTGGCAACGGCAACGGCGGCAAGGCTCTCGGGGCTGTTGCCAGAGCGGGCGAAGGAAACCACGAGCGTGGGATCCTCGGCGCGCAGAAAGTCGCGCGGGGCGCTCACGATGTCGGTCGTGGCGATGGGCTTAAAGTCGTAGAGATCAGTGTTGCCAGCGTGACGCAGGTACGGGGCGCAGGTATCGCCAACATAGTCGGACGTACCGGCACCGGTGAAGACAACGGACAGACGGCCCTCGCCCATAGCGCGAGCCTCGGCCAGGAAGGCCTCGATGGCCTCCTTGTTCTCGCGATAGATGTTGAGCGTATCACGCCAAAGCTCGGGCTGCTGAGCAATCTCGGCCGTGGTGATCTGGGCGCCGAGCTCGGTGAGCTCCTCGACACTCTTCTCGAACATTTTTAATACCTCTCTCTAGAAGTAATCCTCTGACGTGCAATTATACACTTCGGTTGGTTATCTGGTAGTAACCAGTTAAATGCAAAGAATCATCATATGGAAACGATGCGGACACTAATCGCTACGCTGGTGGTAAACCTTGTATTTAAACTGATCGGCACGAGCAACCGAGAGTGTGTACTCCACAACCTCGTTTGACTCGTTATACGTAGTCCTGACCAAATCGAGCACAGGCGAGCCCTCGACAATTCCCAAAAGGTGGGCGTCGGTGGGACGGGCTATGCTCGCATAGAACTCCTCTTCGGCCACGCGTATCTTTTGCTGAAAGTCTTGCTCAATCACATCGTAAAGCGGCTTACGCTCCAGCAGCGGTCGCTTTAGGGACAAAAATTGACGAACTGGTAGATAGCTGCGTTCGACCATCATGGGCATGTTGTCGGCAGAACGAAGGCGCTTAAGCTTAAAAATGCGATCACCGATACGCAATCCCATATGCTCGGCCAGATTTTTATCGGCCTCCATCTCGCAAAACTCGAGAATCGTGGTCTCGGGGTCGCGACCCATCGCGCGCATCTGCTCGGTAAAGCTGTAGGACTGCATAAGATTGGTTGCCTTTGCCGAACGGTCGGTCACAAAGGTACCGCGACCGTGCTGCCGAACCACCAGTCCTAAACGCTCCAGTTCCTGCAGAGCCAGGCGTACCGTAGTACGCGAGAGACCATAGCGCTCCGAAAGTTCGCGCTCGGAAGGAATCATGTCACCGGCGCGATATTCATGGTCGATCTTTTCGGTCAGAATATCGACCAGCTGATCGTACAGCGGTTGCTTACGCGCTCCGATCGCCATCCTATCCTCCCTTTTGCTCGAATTCGGCTAACTACCTAGGGTGTTTAGCATTATCTGTCTGCCACACCCGAATCATCAAGAAAACAAAAGCCGCGCGCTCTTTCGAGCACGCGGCTTTTAACATACACATGGCTTAAGGGGTCGGGGTGTGAGCCGCGTAGGGACACACCCCTCAAGCTAGAGCCTTACCAGATGCTCGGCCAGAGACCAAGCGGGCCAGCGCCCAGGATGCCAAGGACGAAGAGCAGGAGAATGCCCTTGGTCGGGGTCCAGCTGTGCTTAGCGAACATGTAGTAAAGCAGCAGCGTAAGCATAAGCGGGACGAGCTTCGGGACGATGGTGTTGAGGGTGTCGGCAACAGAGAAGTTGACCGGATCCTCGGTGACGGTAGCGTAGGTCACGGACTCCATGCCGTTGCCCAGATCGGCGACGCCGCACTTGACCTCGTTGCCGTCTGCATCGGTGGCGGTGAGGGCGTTGCCGTCCTCATCGGTCATGGCGATGGTACCGGCCTCAGCGGTCTCGGTATCGATGCCCTCCATACCGGTGAAGTTCTCGGCCTCCTTCTCGGAGACGATCACGGTAGTAGGGGCAAGGCCACGGGTGGTGCCGTTGGGGATCTGGAGGTTGATCTGGGTGCCACCCATGGTGACGACCAGGCAACCGACGACGAAGACGCCCATGATGGAAGCGGCACGCGTGAAGGCCTGCATGTTGGCGGTCAGAGCGTCAATAGCGCTGGTGCCAAGCTTGTAGGACCAGTTCATGAGCCAGAAGCGCAGAGCGAACTGGACGGCGTTGAAGATCACCAGGAAGATGATCGGCGCAGCGGCGTTGCCGTTGATGGCCATGTTGGAGGTGATGCCGGCCGTGATAGGCACAAGCGTCAGCCAGAACAGGGCGTCACCGATACCACCGAGCGGGCCCATTGCGGCGACGCGGACGGCGCGGATCGTGGGGATGTCAACCTTGTTCTGCTCGAGCGAAAGCACGATGCCCATAACAAAGGTGACGAGGAACGGGTGGGTGTTGAAGAACTCCAGGTTGTGGCTCATGGAAGCCGCGAGGTCGTTCTTGTTGGTGTGGATCTTCTCCAGACCGGGGATGATGGAGTAAAGCCAGCCAGCGGCCTGCATGCGCTCGTAGTTGAACGATGCCTGCAGGAAGCAGGAGCGCCAAGCCATCTTGTTGAGGGTCTTCTGGTCGAGCTGCGGAGCAGGAGTGAGATCCTCGTAGTGCTCCGGGATCACATACTCATTAGATGCCATCTTCGAAGTCACCTCCGTCAGAAACAGCTGCACCCTTCAGCTCGGTCTGCTGCTGGAAGTCCCAGAAAGCGATGCCGAAGCCGATGAGAGCGAGGATGAGCAGAGCAGGGGTTGCCAGCGAATCGTTGGCAACGGTGATGAGCGCGAGGCCAAAGCCCATGAGGAAGAAGCCCCACATATCGCGGTTCATCATAACCTTGAGCAGGACGGCGAAGCCGACGAAGCGCATCATGCCGCCTGCAGCGGACAGACCGGTCTGCAGCCAAGTCGGGATGGCAGAAGCGATGGTCTGACCAATGGTAGCGCCAGCGATGAAGAACAGGGTGACGACGACAGCGAAGATCAGGCCGAGCAGAGCCATGGCGAAGTAGTTCAGGCGCTCGATGCCCTTGGTGTCCGCGTTGTGAGCCATGTTATCGGCCGTGGACATAAGCGGGGACATAAGCGTGAAGACCAGGGTAACGCCAAGCTGGCCAAGCAGAGCGAACGGAATGGCGAGGCCGACTGCCGCGTTGGGCTCGAGGCCCGTGGCGATAGCGAGAATGGCTGCCATGATGCCGCCGATGACGGCGTTAGGCGGCTGAGCGCCTCCGATCGGCATGTTGCCGATCGTCATGAGCTGATAGGTACCACCCACGAGAAGACCGGTGTTGAGGTCGCCAAGGATAAGACCGATGACGGCGCCGGTGACGATGGGCTGATAGAGAGACTCGAGGAAGTCAAACTGGTCGATTGCCGCGATGAACGTAACAACGAAGACCAGAGCGATCTGGATGATCGAGTATTCCATCTTGCTCCTCCTTTCAAAATTGTATGTACGCACTTTGGATATCACGTACAGAACGTCAGGGTTTCACTCCTGACAACGTGGATCACGAGGATTACGAGAAGAGCTTGCTCGTGTCCTCAACAGGCGTGCTCGGAACGCGCCTGATCTCCAACTCCACCCCCAATTCCTGCAGCTCTTTAAACGCAGCGACATCCTCGTCGTTAACTGCGACGGAGGTGGCGACTTGGCGCTTTCCTTCCGACATGTGCATGTTGCCGATGTTTACCTTCTTTATAGGCACACCGCCCTTGACGAGCGTAAGCACGTCTTCCGGTGTTTCGGCCACGATGAAGATCTTCTGGCGCGGGCTCGCCTTGCCAATGACGTCGATGGTCTTCTGCAGGGAGAAGAAACGCGTAGCGACGCCGGCGGGAGCGGCCATCTTCATGAGGTTCTGGCGCATGGTGTTGGACGCCACGTCGTCGTTGGCGACGAGGATGAGGTTGGAGCCCAGAGTGGAGTTCCACTGGGTGGCAACCTGACCATGAACCAGTCGGTTATCGATGCGGGTAAGAAGAATGTTGGGTTCTGCCATGTTGATCAGCTTCCTTTCGATATTTGCTGACGACAGTTACTTGATCTCCTGAATCGCGTAACGCGAAACATCTACGACGGCTCCGGATCGGACTTTGATCTGGACCTTCTCGCCTTCGATGCCTTTGACGGTTCCGTAGATACCGCCGGCGAAAAGAACCTCCTGACCCGGCTTGAGCTCGGTGTGCAGCTCCTTGAAGTACTTCTGCTTCTTCTTCATGTTGATTTGCGACCAGATGGTGTAAATCAAGCCCATGATGACAAGCAGGCCTAAAAGGGCGACCGAGGAGCTCAGGACGTTGGCTCCGAAATCGGCCATTAGATGCCATCCTCTTCGCCGAAGACATCCTCTTCCTCGGCTCCAGCAACAGAAGCGACCGTCTGGGCGGTAATGCCCGTCTGGCCAACGGTCACTGCCTGCTCACCAAGCTCGGCGAGCGTGGCATTGCCGCGGAGGAACAGAAGCTCAATAACCATGGGAAGGTTGGTGCCAGTCAGAACCTCGACGTTGTCGACATCCTGGGCAATCATCATCGACTGGTTGAACGGGGTACCACCGAGCAGGTCGGTAAAGACGAGCACGCCATCGCACTCCTCGCGCATGGCGGTAATAGCGGCGCGGAGATCCTCACCGTAGGAAGCAGCCTGGTCGCCCTCGAAAGGAACGACGGTAAAAGCGGGCTGGTCGCCGGCAACCATAGCGATAGCGCTTGCAAGGCCGGGTGCGAACTGTCCATGACCGGTAAGAATAAAGCCAACCATTCAAATTTCCCTTCCGAAGGTGTGTACGATCTGAGTCCGATGATTTTCGGAAGCCAGCGGGCAATCGCCCTTAAAGCTTCTTGGAAAGCGTTCTTTAAAGACCAGTGATTTCTCAACTGGTAGTAACCACGTGACGTGTTGTTGCCACTATATCACCACAGAAGAGGTCGCTTTCGTTGATTCATACGGTAAAACGTTTTTGCACCGCTCACGGTGATAAATCGACCGTTTACCGCTCGTTAACACTTCTACCTGCGGTTTTGAAACCGTTTCGAAACGCTTTGGCAAAAAATCGGAACTCTTTTCGTGTCAATACAACGCAGGGCGGCTAAAAATAGCGTAAAGAAAAATTGCAGGTCATTGTGAAGATATGTGAATTGGTCTTTTTGACTTAATACCAGTTAGAACCAGTTTTGAGATTATCGGTGAACGGTAGTTTTCGACCGTTCACCGGTTACTTGCAATCGTTTGCAGTTGTTTTCCCTGATGAATTAGGGGAACCCGATGGAGCGCTTGCGCGATCACGGGAAGTTTTGGCATTTGTCCTCATCCCCCGAACGCCAACTCCGGCACCCAAAATGGGCTAATAGCTCACGCTAATCGTTTTCAATCATTACTTACTCAGTATCCGTAATTATTTATCGTTTATCGTTAATTCTGATATGATACAAGTATCATCCGAATCGCCGATTGGAGGGGTTATGGCCCATCGAAACGCATCTATATCGAATGAAACCATCAGCCGCGAACAGACGATAGCCAAACTGAGGAAGCTCGCTCGCATCTGCAAATGGGCCACGATCTGCATCACCACCGCGCTCGCTCTGGGACTCCTCGCAGTCATTGCGATTGACCTTCTACTCATATTGCCTGGCCTCTCCCAAGGGTCGTGTCTCCAATCCGTAGAACTTCAAGCCGGCGAAGGACCGTGCCTCGCTATCGTCGGTACTAATGCACAGGCCCCACTTATGCTCGTCGCACACGATGGTCACACTGCCATAGGGAGTCTCTTGATGACATGCCTCGCGCTCACCATCGCGCTAAGCGTGCGCAGGCTTTTCTTCAACATTGAGAAGGAAGGTAGGCCCTTTGACCTTGAATGCAACCACACACTTCGTCGAGTAGGACATTTATTCCTTATCGGCGGCGCTGCCGTGAGGCTTCTTGGTGCCGTAATCACGGGAATGATACTCTCAGGATTTGGCGGCAGCTTTACGGATGCGTTCGCCGGCCAGTTATTCGAGCCCTCCATGCTCTTTGCAGGCCTGATTATTTGCCTGATTGCCAGCATCTTCCGCTACGGGTATATCCTGCAAAAACAAGATGACGAGTTGCTCTAGGGGGAATCCATGATTATTCTGCGGCTTGACCGCATGCTCGCCGAACGCAAGATCTCATCCAAAGAGCTTGCGGAACGTGTGGGCATCTCCCAGGTCAATATGTCACGCATTAAGACGGGCAAGGTTTCTGCCATACGTTTTTCAACTCTTGACGCGATATGCCGGGCACTCGACTGCCAACCGGGCGATGTGCTGGAATATATATCCGACGATGAAGCCGATAGCCTTTTTGGGCTTAAAGATGAGTAGCCATAATTAAGCCGCCGATCATGCCCTCAACGCAAATAGCCCGCCAGAACGACTTCCGTACTGGCGGGCTATTTGTTGTCTATCGGCTAGATGTTCGATGAGCCGTGCGACTCTTTACGCAAACAGGCCGTAGATGCTGATGTTGGCCTTGGCGTACAGGCCGTTAGCATACTCGGTCCACTTGGAGCTGGCGCTCGAAGCCTGCGAAGAATACTGCTGATAAGCAGTGTAGTAGGCGGTCATGGCCTGCTTATAGGTCGCGCTATCGGCAGTAAAGGCATCGTCGGCGAACGCCTTAGCGTAGGTGCCATCGGCGTCCTTCCAGGTGCCCTTCTCGCTATCCCACTCATCGCCGGCAAGGTTGATGATGTAGTCGGCGTAGTCCTTGCTCGCGGTGTCCTCGTTGCCGTCAGCAGGCTCGGTCGGGGCGGTCGGCATGCTTGCGGAGCTATCGCCCACCTTCTTCTTGTAGAGCTTCTGCAGCGTCGCGGACTGGCGGACGATCTGCTTGGCCTGGTCCTTGGACACGCCATACTGCTTGGCCATGGTCTTGTAGTCCGAAGTGCCGATGGAATCCTCGGCGTACTTCTTCATCTCCTTAGAGGAGACGGTAATGCCCTCGTCCTCGGCAGCGTCGAGCAGGATCTTGTTGCGCACGTAGGACAGGATGACGTCGGCAGAAGGAGCGGTGTAGTTGCCATCGCTATCCTTGACGGTGTCGAGGCTGTACTGGCTCTCGATGGCCTCGCGCGCGGTGATGTCGCTCTTCTTGCCGTTGTAGCTATAGCTTGCCACGGTCGAATCGAGCTGGTCCTCGGTCAGGGTCGACGAGCCGACACCCTTGCCGCCAAAGCCGCCATTGCCAATAAAGAATCCGACCACGGCAGCAATCACGACGGCAACCACAAAGGCGGCAATCATCGTCTTCTTATGCTTGGATGCATGGTCGTCCACGTCGGAGTCGTCGTCCTCGTCCTGTTCCTCGGGCATGAGGTTCTCGTCAGCTGCGTCCGCGGCGATCTTTGCCTCCAGGCGAGCGTCCTCCTCCTCGGCGGTCGTGTCGGCGGCAATATGTTCGGCAGACGTGCCGGCGACCAGGTCGATCTTCTCGTCCTCGTCACCGTCGGGGCCTTCGCCACGCTCGATAATCTGGATGCCGTCGATCTCGTCCTTCTCGTCCTTCTTTTGAATCAGACCCATATCAGTTACTCCTTGTTAGGAAACATAGTCCGCAATAGAATACGCCCGACAGAGCGCCGGGCGTATTGATTCTCAGGTTATACGCAAACACTTAAGTACTATTTAGGCGTTTGCAGCGTGCATACCTTAGGCCAGGTGCGCGATAACGGCATCGGCAAAGGCTTGCGTGCCCACAGCGCCCTCGACGGAGCCGGTCTGGGCGCGGCGCACGTCGCCGGTAACCTGCTTGCCCTCGTCGAGCGTGGCAGAGACGGCAGCGCGGATGCGGTTGGCCGCGTCGTTCTCGCCCAGGTGGTCGAGCATCATGGCAGCGGAGAGGATCTCGGCCGTGGGGTTGGCGATATCCTGGCCGGCGATATCGGGCGCGGAGCCATGCGTAGCCTCAAAGATTGCGCAGTCGGCACCGATGTTGGAGCCGGGGGCCATGCCCAGACCGCCCACCAGGCCGGCGCACAGGTCGCTCACGATGTCGCCGTACAGGTTGGGCAGCACCAGGACATCGAAGTCATTGGGGTTCTGGACCAGGCCCATGCAGGTGGCGTCGACGATCTTGTCGTTGAACTCGATATCGGGATAGTTGGCGGCCACCTCGCGCGCCACGCGCAGGAACAGGCCGTCGGTCGCCTTCATGATGTTGGCCTTGTGCACGGCCGTCACCTTTTTGCGGCCGCAGCGGCGGGCATACTCAAAGGCATACTCCACAATGCGGCGGCTCTTGGCGATAGAGATCGGCTTGATCGAGATCGCGGAATCGGCGGCGAAGGTCTTTTGGCCCGAACGCTCGACGAGCTGCGAGAGCTCCTCGACCTCGGCAGCGCCCTCATCGAACTCGATGCCGGCGTAGAGGTCCTCGGTGTTCTCGCGCACGATGACCAGGTCGACGTCGCGGAAGCGCGAGCCGTCGCCCGGCTGCGACAGGCAAGGGCGCACGCAGGCGTACAGGTCAAAATGCTTGCGCAGGGCCACGTTGACGCTGCGGAAACCCGTGCCGACCGGCGTGGTGATGGGACCCTTGATGGCAACCTTGGTCTCGGCGACCGCATCGAGCACGTGCTGGGGCAGCGGCGTGCCAAACTCGTCCATGACGCCGGCGCCGGCCTCCTGGACGTTCCAGTTGATCTGGACACCGGCGGCCTCGACCACGCGGCGCATGGCCTGCGTAATCTCGGGACCGATACCGTCACCGGGAATCAGGACTACATCGTGCGCCATAATCTGTTACTCCTCGTCTTCGGCGTCGTCAGCTTTTTTAACGCTAGCACGCTTCTTCTTTTTGGAGAGATCCAGGCCAAAACGTTTAACAAGCATTTCGCAAATCTCGCTCGAACGGGCCTTGAGATAGCTGCCCTTGCCGTTCTCGGCGTCGAACTTAAGGCGCAGCGCGAGCTTCTCGGCAACCTCGGCGTCGATCTCGCCCTGGCAAAACTCGTACAGGCAACCGAGCATGTCGCGATACTCGAGGTCGCCGTGGTAGCACTGGATGGCCTCGTCCAGGATGGGCCAAGCCTCGCGCGAACGCTCGACGCTCGTGGCACCCCACACGCACAGCAGGCGGAAGGCGGCATAGCGCAGCGTGGAGGAAATCTCGTCGAACAGCGCGGTCTCGGCGCCCTCAAAGGCATCGCCCAGCTGCTCGGGGCAGGTGGTGGCGAGCGCCGCAAGGGCATCGAGGGCCTCCCAGCGGGTCTGAGCCTCGGGGCGGTCAAGTGCCTCGATCAGCGCGGGTACGCAGGGCACGACGCGCTGCGGATCGCGCTCGGCAAGCAGGTGCAGCACGCGGGCGGCAAACTGACGGATGCGGCGCGTGGGGCAGCCGAGCTCCTTGACCAGACGGTCGACGGCGTTCTCGTTCTCCTCTGCCAGCTGAAGCTGTGCCAGCTCCTCATCGGTGAGCTGTTCTTCCTTGTTTTCTGCCATAGTTACCTCTTCTTACTATTTCTTAGCGTGCTTGCCAGCACCCTTGCTGTCATCGGTGACCGAGATGAGCTGTCGGTCGGCTGCACCATTGTGACGCGCGCGGCGGCGCTCCTCGGCGTCGCCCGCATCGGCGGCGGCGCGATGTGCCTTGTTGACGTTAAAGACCTCGTCGTGCTTGCGCCACGGGCCGACGGACTCGCCAAAGCTCATCTTAAGGCCGGCGATAAAGCCGCCGAGCCAGCCGATCGGCGCAAACTGCACCAGCGGGAACAGCGAAAACACCCAGGTTAGCAGGACGACTGCCGCCGCTCCCGCAAAGTTGGCAATCCAGTAGTCGCGCTTGGTGATGACGCGCTTTTCGCACGCCCACTGGCCGCACAAAAAGCCGATGTAAATCGCAAAGAGAAAGAGCACCAGCGCAAGCACCACGAACGTCCAGCTCATGGGCGCTACTCCCCGTGATGGTGGCCACAGCAGCACTCGTGGCCATCATCATGGCCGTGGCCGCCGCAGCACTCGTGGTCCTCGCCGTGATGGTGGCCGCAACCGCACTCGTGATCGTCGCCGTGCTCGCCGCAACCGCAACCGTCCTCGTGAGCACCGTGCTCTTCGGGACGATACTGCGACCAGTCCAGACCGGCGGCGATAGCGTCGGCCTCCTCCTTGTAGAGGACCGTGATGGCCTGGGTGCCCAGCTTGGCGCCACCGATGGCGTCGAGCATGTCGTAGAGCGTAAAGGCGACGTCGGCGCCGGGCAGCGCGAGCTCGCGGTCATCGGCGTAGGCGAGCGCCAGACGCAGGTCCTTGATGAAGTGCTCGACCATAAAGCCGGGCTTGTAGTCACCGTCGAGCGCCTTGGGCGCCAGGCTCTCCATGGCGCCGGACTTGCCGGTGCCGCCCAGGATCATCTGACGGGTTTTCTCCAGATCGAGGCCGCTCAGCTCGGCAAACGCCATGGCGTCTGCCATGCCGACCATGCAGGCGCCCAGCGACACCTGGTTGGCAAGCTTGGCAGCCTGGCCCTTGCCGGCGCCATCGAAGCAGCAGATGTTAGCTGCAAAGGTAGAAAGGATGTCGCGGACCGGGGCAATATCGTTCTCGGTGGCGCCCACGATAGCCGTGAGCGTGCCGGCGATAGCACCCGACTCGCCGCCGGTGACGGGGCAGTCAAACGCCATGCGGCCGGAGACCTGGGCGGCCTCGGCAATGTCGCGCGCCAACTCGGGCGAGCTCGTGGTGAGGTCGATCAAGACCGCACCCGGCTTGGTGCACGCGAGCAGGCCGTCGCCCGCCAGGTAGAGTTCCTCGACCTCGGAGGGATAACCCACCATGGTAAAGACGACATCGGCGTTCGCCACGGCATCGGCCGGCGTATCAGCCCAGGCGGCACCGCGCTCGATAAGCGCGGCAGCCTTGGACTTGGTGCGGTTGTTGACCGTGACGGGATAGCCGGCATCCAGGATGTGACCGGCGATGGGGGCACCCATGATTCCGGTGCCGATAAATGCGACGGAGAGCTTGTTTGCCATGAAACCTTTCCTTTTGGGTTGGGTGTTGTTACCAGGTTGAATACTCGGTGCCAACGCTTGAGCTGCGGGGCGCCCGCGGTTGTAACGCCTGTCTACTCGCCACGCACGCGGCGCGCGATGCGGTCGGAAAGCGAGGCTTTCTCGGCACGGTTCTTGCCCCAAAACGCACAGGCCACCATGCCGGGGCCCACGTGCGAGCCAATGGTGGGACCCACGGAGCTGCGAATGATCGTGACGTCGGCGCAGCCTTCCTCCTTGCGGATGGCGGCTTCGAGCCAGTCACCGTCCTTTTCGGCATCGGCCGTCATGATGGCGATGGGCATGGTGCGGTCGGGCACGTAGTTCTCGCGGAACGACTTGAGGATGGACTTGAGCGCCTTCTTGCGGCCGCGGTTGACGCCGATCAGCGACAGCGAGCCGGCAAGGTCGTAGGAGAGCTCGGGCTTGACATCGAGCTTTGCCGTGAGCTGCGCCGCCGCGGGCGGAATGCGGCCGCCGGCAGCCAGTGCGTCGAAGCTCTCGAGCGTAAAGTAGCCGTGGACGTAGGTCTTTGCCTCGTTTGCCCAATCGACCAGCTGCTTGGCGGTCAGTCCCGCCGAACGCTGGCGCACGGCCTCGAGCGCCAAGAGCGCGCCGGTCGCACAGGGTAGAGCGTTGTCGACCACGTACAGCTCAAAATCGGGATACTCGGCGCGCACGGCGTCCGCCGCCTGGCACGCGGAGTTGTAGCTCGACGACAGCGCCGAGGTAAAGCACAGGTAGACCGTGGGCGTGCCCTCTTTGGCGCACTCGGTAAAGAACTCGATATAGCGACCGAGCGACACAGCCGAGGTGGACACGCGAGCGCCGGCGCGCATACGGTCGTAGAACTCCTTAGGGCTCATGCTCGACCAGATATCGTCCGTGCGCTCCTCGCCATCGATGATAAAGGGGAAGCCCAAGATATCGACATCGAGGTTCGCGGCGACCTCGGGGCTAAAGTCGCAGCAGGTATCGACGACGATGCGGCAGCGGTCAGAATGGCCGGTAGATGCAGCCTTGTCCATCAAAGCGACTCCTTACGTAAAAAAGGCGGCCATCCGCATGGGATGGCCGCCAGCCGTTAACTCATGCAAGTTAACGTATTTTACTCGTCAAGCGTTTCGATGCGGGGCTTGATGATGCCATATCCACCATTCTTACGGTGATACACCACATTGATGAGGCCAGTCGTCGCGTTCTCGAACACGTAGAAGTCGTGGCCGAGCAGATCGGTCTGCACCAGAGCCTGCTCCTCAGTCATCGGGGTGACATCGATGACCTTCTCGCGGACGAGCAGGTCGTCCTCCTCCTCGGGCAGCAGCAGGTCGGCCAGATCCTCGACGCGCTCGACCGGCGCGACATCCGCTGCGCTGGCACCGCCCTGGCGGTTGTCCACGACCTTGGTCTTGAACTTGCGCAGCTGGCGGGTGACCTTATCGGCGGAGAGGTCGATGGCGGCGTACATATCTGCACCGTGCTCGGCAACGCGGATCACCGAACCGCGGGCACGAACCGTAACCTCGACGATTGCCGGGTTGGGGTTCGAGGGGTTCTTCTCATAGCGAAGTACAACGTCGACCGTCATGGGCTCGATATCGAAAACCTTGAGCGCCTCGCCGATCTTCTCATCCACATGCGCACGCAGAGCATCGGTTACCGTCGTCTTGCGTCCAGAAACCTTGATATCCATACGTGGCTCCAATCTGCCTCGGGGACTTACTGTACTGGCTATGTACCCATTGCCGTGCATTTAATCACGCGGATTCCTAAAGACCCGAATAACGATTGCTTGGTACCGCATACCGAAGTCTCGCACTTTTCTGTGGCAAAGTGCGCTATAGGAGAGCGACGGCGACTTTGGTTTTGCACCTAAAAAATGTCTTTGACCTGCTGGTTTTATGGAAACGAAAAAGCCGGGCTCCCCTGTTGGGAAAGCCCGGCAATGCGTGTTGAAACCGTGAAGAGGCATCTCTCCTAGCGCATAGGAGACGCCACCCCTAGCAATAACTAGCTATTGAGCTTGTTAATGTCGTCATCGGTGATAGTACCCTCCTGGCTGGACGATTTATCCTCGGAGGTTGCACCCTCGCTGCTCGAATCGGAGGATGCGGACTCGCTGGATCCGGTGTCGGTCGACTGCACGTCGGCGCCCGAGACCGTTTTGGTGGTGAGGTCATAGGGCATCGTGCCGTACCAGACGGAGTGGACCGCCTCGAGCGTGCCATCGACCGTGATACCGTCGAGGGCATCGCTCACGGCACGGCATAGCTCATCGTTGACCGCGAGGCCCGCGACGCCGAGCGTCGAGGGCGTCTCGAGCGCGCCGACATAAGAGATCTGGCTCATCAGGCGCGCAAGGTAGCCGCCGGCCGTGGAGTCGCAAATCACGTAGTCGATCTCGCCGGACTCGAGCGCCTCAAAGCACTCGTTGATGTTGGAGAAGGTCTTTTGGTTGGCCGTGATGCTCTGCTTGGCGAGCGCTTCCTGCGAGGCCGAGGACATCTGGACACCCAGGGTAGACGTGTTAAGGGTATCGGTGGAAACGCTTAGCGACCCACCATCGCTGGTTTTACCGAACACAGAAGCGGCATCGTACAGGCAGGTGCCGAGCGAGCTAACGTCCCCGTCTATGGAGTTGATCTCGCCGATAAAGATATCAGCCTTTTTGTCGCCGAGCGCGGAACCTGCCGAGGACGCATCGACAAAGGCGACCTTAAGGCCCATGCGGCTTGCGAGGGCGCGGGCGGCGTCAACTGCGTAGCCCGTGAGGTTGCCATCGGCGCCCTGCATGGCCTGCGGGGCATCGGAAGTGTCGAGGGCGACCGTCAGGGTTCCGGAAGTGACCAGGGCATCGTCCGACACCGTAGGGGTGACGGTCTCGTACTCGATCTGGTCGATCGTGGGAGTCGTGAACGTAGACAGCGGGTTGAACGCGCATCCGCTCAGGCCCAAAACGGCAATGACCGCTGCGGTCCCAGCACCTAACCGAGCCGCGTGCATCAAGCTGCCCCTCACCATGTCCACTACCCTGCCTTCTGTGTCGTATACAATCCGTGCGTTGCGCGGAATATCAGATTGTTCCCACCAGCTGACCTGGTATTTGACCCCACACTTGCGCACCGGGGTGTTTGCTCGGGAGGCCGCAGCCACCTTCACGACTGACCCGCTCGCCCGCGAGGCGGTATTGCCCCAAAGAAAGTAGAACGGACGGTGCGGCTTACATCTAGGACGCGCCATGATCGCGCCGCGCGCACGCGGTCGCTTACGTGGATCCCTTTGACCGCGTCTGTCTTGGACTAGGACGGGCATTTCGTCCGTCCGCAACCACAGCCTGGTAGGAACGAAGCGCATTATAGCTAAGTTCAAGCTAAAGTTTAAGGTTAGGGGCGTCATTCGCATCGCGAGTACAGATTTCGCAGGTCGGAGCAGGCTATTCGTGCCCCTATGAAGCCCGGAGCTCCCCTACGGGGAGCTCCGGGGCACCCTTCTTAGGGTGCCCCGGCCAAAATATGGCAAATATGAGTACTGTCACCAATTTAGTAACAGGCAATTTTGGCCTTTCGGACAGATTTTGCGCTCAGAGTCGCCAACCTGATGCTTAGTTATTCTACATTTGTTTATTATCTTCTTACTTTACGCCACCTCCGAGTTCTAAATTCCTTGATTTTGCTGTTACTGATTTAGTGACAGTACTCATATTTGCCATATTATGGCCAGGGCATATGATTAACCCTCTATTTTCGACGCGAATTAGACCGGCTTAAGCCCAAAACACGCCCGCAGCGTGTTAAGCAACGCTTCTTGCTTCTTCCTGCGAGCATCGACACGATTCCGGTACCGCTTTCGCATACGCTGGTGCATGCGCCATGCGAGCGCCTCCACCGCTTCCATGTCACAGAGCATTTCGTTGTTGACCGTCGCGACCTCGATTCCCATAGTAATCAAGCCCGTGTTGCGCTTTTCATCATGGATACGTCCCCTCCGAGAGGAATGGCCCAGCTCACCGTTGTATTCCAGGTCAAACCGGGCTGCTTCTTGATACGCATCGCAAACTGCATGGGACATCCCCGAGATTGCCTGCGCACGGTCATCGAACTCAATCTTGTAGTCGGTCTTAAAGGGACCGCAGGCAAATCCGCCATAGGAAAACGGAAGCGAAAACAGAGCGAGCATGATGCACTCCATGGGCGAGCGCAAGTTTTCTGACAAGTAGGGACACAGACGCTGCAGTTTTTTGGCCGCATTCCCCTTGCATACCGCGAGGTAATCTGCCAGACGATCGGGCGTCAGCACCGGCTCAACCTCAAAGTAGCCCACGTCTGCTGGCTGGTCCTTGTCCTTTGCAAGCTTATTCGTAACGGGCGAGGTGTAGGGAGGCAGATACTTCCCGCGGTCACTCAGCGAAATCTTAGAGCACAGCTCCTGAGCCAGGGCAAATGCCTGGATGCAGCCGACCTCGCGCGCAACGGCAACACAAAGGGCCTCGGGAGATAGACTGTACACCCCCGGTTCCACCTCTAGAATCGAGCCGACGGGCAACCCGGAGCATACGGACCAGCCCACGCTAGGCATGCGGCGGCGCTGCGCCGCAGATCCCACCAGCAAGCAAAGATCTTCTTGCACCTCGCCGCTTGCGGCCCCAATCCGCACCAAGTCGGGAAGATAGATGTCCTCGGTCGAGGGCGACGACGTGCGCAGCACATGGCGCTCTTCATCGGGATCAAGGTCCCTCCAGCTTATGTAGCCCATCTGCCGGCGCTCGGAGCGCATCATGCGTAGCGCCGAGGCGCCTGTTAGGATTACGGAAGCCGCTAGCTGTTCGCTTGTCGGCTCGTTGCGCCGCTCAATCTTCACTGCCACAAAACCACCCCTACCAAACGCGTGCGATAGCGAGACCATCGACTGCCGCGGCGCCGGCACGCTTGAGCTCCGCCGAGGCCGCTGCCATGGTCGCGCCCGTGGTAATGACATCGTCGACGAGCAGCAGGCGGCGGCCGCGCACATCCTCGACCGTCTCGTACATACCCCGAGCGTGTTCCCGGCGCTCATCGCGACCGAGCTCGCGCTGGTCACCATGGCCGTACTTAACGAGGGCGTCGAGCAGCGGCACGCCCGAAAGATCGCAAAACGAACGCGCGATTGCTTCCATATGGTCGAACCCACGCCGCCGAAACGCCGCCGCAGTCGCGGGCACAAATACCACCGCGTCGGCGCCGGACAGCACACCGCCTAAGCGATCGGGGGCTGCCGCCTGGGCATGCAAGGCAGTGTCGTAGAGTAGCTCCGCCAGATACGGTGCCAGGCGGCGCTCGCCCGCATCCTTGTACGCCCTGATGATGCGCGGCAGCGGATGTGCGTAGACGGCACACGCCAGGCAGCGATCGAGCGCCTCGGCCATTGCCGAAGACGTGCCCTCGACCGAACACTCGGTGCACAGCAAATCCCCAAACGGGGCGCCACATCGGATGCAGCTATGGCACGGATCGATGAGCGCGAGCGATGCCAGACAATCCTGGCAGATCAACGCACCGGAACGCTCGCAGCCAGCGCATCGCGTGGGCGACAACGCCTCGAGCGCCTCGTACGTCGCGCGCTCGGCAAACGGTAGCAATTCGTCCGCAAACGGTAGGACGCCTGCCCCCTGCAAGCGAGTCAATACGTTCAGATGTCTCTTCATGACACAACCCTCCCTACGCGAAGGCGAAGGGAGGGTTGTCGGTGTAGAGCCATGATACCCAAAGGTGCTGGGGTCAGGCGGGTTAAATCCGCTCGCGGGCGTTATTCGCCGGCGGGCGGTTGTGGTGCGGACGAAGACGGGGTCGAGCCCTCGCCACCATCCTGGCGCGGCTTGCGGGAACGACGACGGCGACGGCGCTTTTGACCCTGGTCGGCCGAGCCCTCGCCACCGCGATCCTCGCGCGGCTCGCGCTCGTCGCGAGCGGCGCCACGCGAAGCCTTGGCAGCCGCTCCCCCGCCATCCCCGGGACGACGGCGCGTGACCTTGACCTCGCCATCCGAGACCTGATCGGCCACGGAGGGCACTGAGGGCTTCTGTTGCGCGCCCGAGGAATGGCGACGGCGCGGACGCGGCGCGCGCTCCTCCTCGCCACGTGACTTGCCACCCTTGTCGGCAGGCGCATCGGAACCCGAACCACCCTTGGGGGCGGTACCAGCCTCGCGAGCGGCTGCGGCGCGGAAGGCGTCCTCGCGCTCCTCGCTCGACAGATGACGGCGGCGGCGACGTGTGGGGTTCATGCCACCGCCGCGATTCTGCTGCTGGGGTTGCTGAACCTCGCGCTCGCGAGAGGCGTTCTTGCCCGCGGCTGCAGCCTCGGTAGCATCGCCCGAGCCCGCGCGCTTGCGACGACGACGGCTACCGGCGGCCTCCTCGGCCTCGGGTGTCTCGGCCTTACCACGGCCCTTTCCGCGGCCACGGCCCTCGCCCTGGCCCTGAGCAGCGCGAGCATCGGATTCGGCATCGCGACGACGGCGCTTGGGCATCGACGTGCCGGCAAGACGGTCGGCGCTCGACAGGCCATCGCCCACGTCGACGCCGTTCTCGCGGTCGAGCTCCATGAGCGCCAGGCGCATCTCGGGCGACTCGATGCGCTCGAGCACGTCACGCGTCACGCAGTCGGGGCGGCAATTGCAGCCCTGCTCGGCAGCCTTCTTTTTGCAGCCCTCCGAGCACGTCATATCGGCTAGGTTGACCTTAAAAACCTTGCCGTTCTCCAGGCGCAGCACCAGCTGCTCACGCGGCGTGTCATATTCCTGAATACGCGCCTTGCCGAGCGGCGTATCGATGAGCGTCTTCTTTTTGGGCGCACGGCTCTTAAAGTCCTTGTACGCCTCGAACTCATAACGCAGGCAGCACATCAGGCGGCCGCACACGCCGCTGATCTTGGACGAGTTGAGCGGCAGGTCCTGCTCTTTTGCCATGCGAATCGAGACGGGTTCAAACTGTCCGCCAAAGCGCGTGCAGCAGAGCTCCTGTCCGCACTGGGCGTAGCCACCCACCAGGCGGGTCTCGTCGCGCACGCCGATCTGGCGCATGTCGACGCGAATGTGCAGCGTCGAGGACAGGTCCTTGACGAGCTGGCGAAAATCGACGCGCTCCTCGGCCGCAAAGTAGAACACGGCCTTCTCGCCGCCAAACAGGTACTCAACGCCCACCGGCTTCATCTCGAGGTCGAGCTCCTTGACCAGGCGGCGGAAGTCGACCATGGCCTCGTCGCCCTGAATGGCCAGGTCGTCGGCAAGCTGCAGGTCGATGTCGCTCGCCACGCGCAGCACGGGCTTGAGCGGCTGACCGATCTCGTCTTGCGGCACCTCAAAGGGATCGGCCGTGACCAGGCCGATCTCGGTTCCGCGCTCGGTGGAGCAAATGGCATAATCGGCCTCGAGGATATCCAGATCCTGCGGATCGAACCACAGGTCGCGCGAGGCGTAGGTAAACTTAACGGGTACGACTAACGGCATTTCAGTGCCTTCCTGATATCGAACAGCATGACCTCGATGGCCAGCTGGGGAGTAACGTTTCTGGCGATGTTGCGCTCGGCGGTTGCGACCGCCTCGAGCGCCCGGGTGGCGCCCGCAACATTGGTCGCGGCGGCAAGCCGACCGATCGTGTCGCGCACATCCTCGTTCACGACGTCGGCCGCCTCATCCTGAAGCGTCAGCAGCACGTCGCGCATGAGCGTCCGCGCGCTCGCCAGCGCTTCCATGATACCCGAACGCTCGCGCGCGTTGAGTTCGCGCTTGTTGCGGTCCTCAAGCTGCTTCAATGCTCCACGCGACAGGTAATCGGCGTTTTGCTCGAGCACCTTTTCCTGCGTGGACTTGACCTCGGCGAGCGGCGCCTTAACGGCGACGATGAGTGACTTGGCGCGGCTGAGCACGTCGGCCTCGTCGGCGGCGATAAGCGAATCGATGGCGCGAACCATCTGACGGCGGGCGTCCTGGCGCTCGGCGCTCTTGAGGAACTCGATGCCACGCGTGGGGCTTCCCGCTACGGCGACGGCCATGCGGCAACGCGCAGGGTCCTGACCGGTGGCGCGGCTCACGGCCTGCGCGGCGACGACGGGCGATACCAGCCGAAACGGCACGCACTGGCAGCGGCTCACGATGGTGGGCAACATCACGTCTGCCGAGGTGCCCAGCAGGATGAACATAACGCCCTCGGGCGGCTCCTCGAGTGTTTTGAGCAGTGCGTTGGCGGTGTTGGCGCGCAGTTGCTCGGCACGGTCGATGATGTAGACCTTGGCCTTGGCACGGATGGGCGCCAGCGGAACGTCGTCGAGCAGCTCGCGGGTCTGGGCGATGAGGTAGCCCGTGGCGCTCTCGGGCGTGTAATAGTGCACGTCGGGGTGCGTATGGCGGGCGACGCGCACGCAGCTATCGCATGAGCCGCAGCCATCCTGCTCGCACAGGAAGGCTTGGGCGAGCGCCCACGCGGCGTCGAGCTTGCCCGCGCCGGGCGCGCCCAAAAACAGGTAGGCGTGCGATGCGCGACCGCTGGCGACGGCATTGGTCAAAAAGTCGCGCACGCGCTCTTGGGTGTCGAGCTTGGCCAGCAGGCTTGCCTGAGCGGGGGCCATGTTACTCGGCCTCCTGGGCAAGCGCGGCGGTGACGGCGTCTTGCGGAATGTCGAGACCGTATGCGCGAATCTGCTCGACCGTCTTCTCGAAGACTTCCTCGACGGTCGCAGTGGCGTCGATGAGTTTTACGCGGTTTGGTTCCTCGGCGGCAATGGCGCAAAATCCCTGGTAGACGCGCTCTTGGAAGGTCATGCCTTTTGCCTCCATGCGATCTGCCGCGCCACGGGCTGCCATGCGTAGCGCCGCCTGCTCGGGTGTGATGTGGTAGACGAGCGTGAGCGCCGGATGCGTACCGGCGACAGCCAGGTTGTTGGCATCGCGTACCATCTGACGGTCGAGACCATCGGCAAACGCCTGATAGCAGGTCGTGGAATCGTAGAAACGGTCGCACAGGACCACCTTGCCGGCCGCAAGGGCGGGGGCGATGACCTCGTGCACCAGCTGGGCACGCGCTGCCTCGTAGAGCAGCAGCTCGCAGGTGTCGCCCATCGCCGTGTTGGCGGGGTCGAGCAGCAGAGCACGGATCTTTTCGCTGATGGCGGTACCGCCCGGCTCGCGCAGGCTCACAACCTGGTAGCCGGCGAGTTCAAGAGCGCGGGCAAGCAGGCGCGCCTGCGTAGATTTACCGGCGCCATCGACACCCTCGAGCGTAATGAAGCTATGTTGAGCGGGCTCAAAAGCCATGGGCGCAGCCCCTTCCTACAAGGCGCGTAAATGCGAGTTATAGCAACCAAGCCATGATACCCCAGGGGCAGGCGCGTCCCAAATCCAACCTAGCCATCGAGGCATCCCCGAAGTTGCGGTGAAATAGGGACTGATTGAAGCTCCGAGACCGCCAAACAGTCCCTATTTCACCGCAACTTATGATGGGGAATTTTGGACGCTGGGTATAATCGTCGTATTGCATTGAAATGTGGCGAAAGGAGTGGCAATGTCTCGGTATTGCGCCTCGTGCGGCAAGCTTCTTGCAGATGATGCCAAGTTCTGCACCTCGTGCGGTGCACCCGTTGAGCAAACAACCGCGAGCGATAGCCAGCCCGCTTTTGAGCAGACCGGTTCCCTCGATACGCCGCAAGCCAAGGCGGACGACCCCCTCGCCCATCGCCCCGACCCCGCCGCAGGCCCCGCGGCCGTCGAGACCACGCAGCGCATACCCGTCGCGAGCGGCTCGCCCCAACAGCAGCCGGCTCCCGCATACGCGCCCGCTTCGCCACAGACCCCCGCTCCCAAAAAGAGCGGCACCGGGCCGCTTATCGCCGTTATCGTTGTGCTGGTGGCGATCATCATCGCCCTGGTCGTTTTCTTTGTGATCAAGCCTTTCGACAACGCCGCCACGCAGACGACTGCCGAGGTAGCTAAGCTGCACCATGACGTCGACGACGATGACCTAAAGCCTCTCGGCGATCCCAACAGCCTGTACGACGATGATGACGATGACGACGAGGATGGCGGCGAAGCAACGCTCTCCGAGCAGAACCTCTACCGTCGCCTGAGCGAATACTACGACCTGCTCGAAGACCTCGATAGCCAGGTCCGTGGCTGCGCGCAGAACTTCAACGGCAGCTATCTGGAAGAGGATCGAACCACCCGTCAAAATCTCGCCGACGTCGCCGAGCGCACGGAGGACACCATCGAGCAGTATTACGACATCGTCGAGGACCTAGACGTCCCGACGAGCTCCAAGAACTACAGCTCCTGGAAGGACATCATCGCCCTGTACGACGACCTGGATCACCGCATTGACGCAATCTGTGATGCCTGGGAGATCAGCCTGAAATACGACAAGCCTGCGGACCACAAGAATGAGATTGTGGCGCCGCTGTCGCGCGACAACGTGGCGGGCACCAATGACAATAAGTACCGCCTAGACTTTGAGGAGCGCTATCCCGGCGCCAAGCCTGTCGAGGTGAACTAGTCGCATGCGACGTTCTTAAACGACTAGTCATTAAAGACCGCCCCCAATGACTACGCAAAAAACGAGCGAGGATCATGAGATCCTCGCTCGTTTTTGTTTTGGGCAATGTTTCGACTGCGCCGTTACTTGTCGGCGGCTGCTTTCTTGGCAGTCGACTTCTTCGCGGTCGTCTTCTTGGCGGCAGTGGCTTTCTTAGCCGTCGTCTTCTTGGCCGCCGTTGTCTTCTTGGCCGTGCTCGCCTTGGTCGCAGTCTTGCGGCCGCGGGCGGGCTTCTTCTCCTTGGTCGGGCAGTCCATGTTCACGCAGATGCGCCACGGACCGCGCGCCGTGTTGACCACCACGATGGGGGCGCCGCACTCGGGACAGGTCTCGCCCGTCGCCTCGAGCTTACCGCGCGCCGGCAGAGGATAGCTCACACCGCAGTCATCGTAGTTGGTGCAGCGGATAAAGCGAGATCGGAAGAGCGTCGTGTAGGGAAAGAGTGTAGATCTCGGTGGTC
>CAJLCM010000008.1:0-43228 GCA_905205145.1 uncultured Collinsella sp. | reverse complement strand
GACTTGCAGCGACGGACCTCAGGACACTCTTACACCACGTCTGCGCGCGCGACCCCTCGTAAGGCCCCTCCTTAGGAAAGGGAATCGATTTATTCCACAGCCGTAGATTAATCCTAGCCGCTACTCCATCATATCGAGGACGGAAGGGCGAAGCTCGTTCTCGGCGGCCTCGGGATCGGTCTCGCGCAGGCGGTTGATGTAGCGGTTGTACCACGTCACGGCAAGGCCCAAGAAGACAACCACGCCGCCAACGTTGTAGACCAGCGTCAGCCACAGCGGCTGATCGAGCGGAATGGTGCCGCAGATAAGCACGAAGCAGAAGACCACAAGCAGGAATGCGGCAACGACCAGGCCAAAGCTGCGCGAACCCATGCGGAAGCCACGGGGAGCGGCGTCAAAGTTCTTGCGCAGCATAAAGTAGGCAAGCAAAATCAGCAGCGGTGGGAGCAGAGCGGTGGCAGCAGTCATGTTGGTAACGATCATGAGCAGGTCGTCGAGGTTACCGGAGCCCAGGGCCGGAATGATCAGGATGGGGACGACGATGGCGAACTGCAGCCAAGCAGCGCGGGCAGGAATGCCATGCTCGTTGAGCTCGACGATCTTGCTACCAAAGACGCCCTTGGGGATCTCGGTGAAGAAAACCTTGATGGGAGCAGAGGTCCACATCATGAGGGAGCCCAGCGTGGCGGCGAGAAGGATCAAGCCGATGGCGCGCGTAGACACTTCCATGGGAATGCCAAAGTGGGCAAAGACAGCGCCGAATACGTCGAAGATACCGGTGGAGATGGCAACGCCGCCCTCGGGGATGAATAGGTTGACCAGCAGCGAAGCGCCTGCATACAGAAGGCCGATGGTCAGGCCGGCGATAACGACGGTGCGCACGAAGGCCTTGACGCCACCCTTAAGGTCGTTAAGGAACACGCCGACAGACTCAGCGCCGCCAACGCCCTGGATGATCCAGGCAAGCGTACCGAAGAAGCCCCACGCAGTTGCGAAGTTGCTCATGTCGGGAGCCATGTTAGCGGGAGTAGGAGCCGTAGCGAACTCAACGCCGCCAAAGGCAGCAGCCAGGGACAGCAGGATGAACACGGCGGTCAGGCCGAGAGCCGCGGTCGAACCGAAGGAGGAAATGGAGCCGATCCACTTAGCGCCCTTGGTCGAAACCCACGTGGCGATAGCAAAGACGACGATCTCGATAATGGTGATCCACAGCTGCGAAAGCTCGGCGTTGGCACCAAAGAACACGTAGCTCGCGTAGATGATGACGTTGGGCAGGACGGACGCAAAGAAGAACAGGTTAACGAACCAGTAGCTAAATGCCGTCAGGAACGCCCAGCGACCACCCATCGAGGTCTTAACCCATGCGTACACGCCAGACTCGGAGTCCTTGTTGAGGCCGACGAACTCGGCGGTAACCAGGGTATAGGGGACAAAGTACAAAAGCGTGGCGAAGAAGAACGACGGCGCAGCTGCCAAGCCGATGGCCGCGTTGTTGTTGATGATGTTCTTGATACCGAACACGGCGGCGACCGTCATGCCCAGCAGAGCGAACGAACCAATCGTTCCTCGTTTTTCAGAGCTCATAAGCCCTCCCAATCATCTGTTAAATGTCATCTAAAACCGTCCGAGCTGCAAGTGCAAACACGGATGGCGCACCTGCTAAGGGGAATGGGGAAAAGGGAGTCAACAAAGCCATCCCCCTTAACGGCGCGAAGCAAACGTCCAGGCGGACGAATACTACTTGTTGGGGAAGGAATAACCTTCGACTGTCACGTGCAGCACCACGACGCGGGGATCCGCGGCATCGGCCACGACACGGTAGGCCTCGTCAATTTCGACGACGGCAACGCCGCCGGCGGGAATCGTCACGGTCTCCCCCGTACCCTCAAAGCGCTCGCGATCATCGATATCGCTGTAGGCGCGCGTACAGGTAAGATCGGCCTTGGAAGCCACCTCAACGGTCAGATTGCCGTCGAGCGGGGCGAGCACGGCATGGTAGCGACGGTGACCGACCAGATCGGCAGTAGCCGCCTCGTGGGCGTTCACCCACCAATACACCAGCGAGTCGCCGATAGAGTACGCCACATCGTGCTGCAGTTCAGAAACGCCGTCGAGTGCCTGACCGGTACGCATCCACTTCTTGACGGACTTCATCTGAGCGTCGAAATCGGCGCGCGAGTTAAAGACATGCATGGCTTATGCCTCCTTAATGGGTGCCAGCGCCTGAGCCAAATCGGCAGACGTCAGCGGTCGCAGGGACACCTCAAAGCTGAAGCTCTCAAAACGGGTGCGATAGGAATCGAGCACCTCGGAACCCCAAGAGTTCGAGCCAAGGCCGAGCAGCTGGTCGTTGATGTTAACCGTGACCGTGTCGCCCGGAACAAGGTCGTAGACGTGCTTGGCATTATCAATAGCCTCGCAGCTATAGGGCCATGCCGAGAACGAGAACGGGTTGGAAGCGGCGTCGGCCGGACGAGTCACCAGCACGCCATCACCGTGGCTAGAGCGCAGGGCAACCCAGCGGGTACCCTCGCGGTTGGCACAGTCCTGAGGCATAACGTAGGGCGTGAACATGTCGTCGACCGTAGTGCGGTAATGACCGACCGGGTTGGCACGCAGCGAGTCCGGATAGTTCTCGCCCGGGCCGTGGCCATACCACTCGACGGCACGATCGCAACCGGGAACCTCAAAGGAGATGCCGATGCGCGGGATAATGTCCGAATAGTCGCCGTAGGGCTCGCCGGAAACCTTGAGGTCGACGCGACCGCTCGGAAGCACGGTGTAGACAAGCTCGACGCGCATGCCGAACGCGCGGACGGGAGGAGCAATACGTTGGCTCACGGTAACGACGACCGCATTGCCGTCCTGCTTCCAAAAAACCTTGCGGGTGGACGTCTGCATTACATCAATGAAGTTGTCCTTCCACAGGGAGTCGTACTCCTGGGCGTGGTTGTCGACGAGCGGATGCCAAAAACCAACCTGGGGACCAGAGGCCATGACGTCACGGCCGGATGCCTTCCACTCGCTCACGGTGCCGTTTACCTTGCTGAAGGTCAGCTCGCCGTTGAGGGAGTGAATGCGAATCTCCTGCTCGGTCTCCTCGACCGTAAGCTCAGGACGAGTGGGAGCCGCAATGGCCGGCGCCGGATGGTTTGCGATGGCAAACTGGTTTGCGCCCAGTTGGAACATCGGCTCGCACCAGACGTGAGCGGCCATGGTGTAGGCGCGCACAGTCAGCAGGGTCTCGCCTACCGCGGCCTCGTGAATCACCAGCGGAAGCTGGACGGACTCACCGGGGGCAACCGCACCGGGCATGAGCGTCTTGCGGCAGACCACGTCGCCGTCCACCAGGGTCTCCGCCGACAGGCAAACATCCTCGAGGGTGGTAAACCAGCGCTTGTTGGTGACAGTCAGCTCGCCCGCCTCGGCGTCATAAGCCATGCGAACCGGGCAGATGACCTGGCCGTACTCGGTAAGGCCCGGGCTCGGCTGCTGCCAGGGGAACACCATGCCATCGATGCAGAAGTTGCTGTTGTTGGGGTAATCGCCGTTGTCGCCGCCATACATATCGTAGGCAATGCCGTCCTCGGTCACAGCAGCCAGACCGTGGTCGCACCATTCCCAGATAAACTGGCCTTGGATGCAATCCCAGCGATCGAAGACCTCCTGATACTCGGACAGGCCTCCGGGGCCGTTGCCCATGGAGTGACCGTACTCGCAGTTGATGCGCGGCTTGGGGAACGGATGCTCACCAAAGTCGTTCATCTGCGACACGCGGGAGTACATGGTGGAGATAACGTCGACGGTATCGGCGTTGCGATCCTCCTCGTAATGGACCGGACGACCATCGAGCTCGTGAGCCTTGGCGTACATCGCGCGGATGTTGCAGCCATAGCCGCTCTCGTTGCCCATCGACCACATAATGATGCAGGCGTGATTGCGCTCCTGCATCACCAGGCGCTCAATGCGGTCGACGTAGGCCGGCTCCCATGCCGGGTCGTCGGTGACCAGGGCGATATTGCCGATATTCTCGAAGCCGTGGCTCTCCATATCGGTCTCGGCGACCAGCATGATGCCGTACTCGTCGCACAGCTCGTAGAAGCGCGGATCGTTGGCGTAGTGGGACGTGCGCACCGCGTTGATGTTGTGCTGCTTCATGAGCTCCAGGTCGCGGCGCATGCGCTCGAGACCCACGGCGCGGCCCTTGTGATCGTCGTGGTCGTGGCGGTTGACGCCATGCATCTTAAAGTAGGTGCCGTTGAGGTAGATATGATTGCCCTCGACCGTCACCTCGGCAAGGCCTTGGCGATGCGGAACGTACTCGCTGACCTCGTCGCCGTCGTAGACCTCAAGCGTAAGGTCATAGAGGAAGGGGTCCTCGGGGTTCCAGAAGTGGGCATCGGCAACGCTGCACTCGGCATGGCCGTCGACGCACTCGCCCGTAGCGACCACATTCTGGCCATCGCTGAGCGTATACACGACGCGACTTGCGCCCTCGGCAACCGTATCGAGCGTGATCAGAGCGGCATCGCCCTCGCGGTGCGTGCGGAACCTAAAGTCGACCAGATGCGCGGTGGGACGCTGCATGAGGTACACATCGCGGAAGATGCCCGATGCCCACCACATGTCCTGGTCCTCGATGTAGCTACCATCGCTGTACTGCAGAACCTTGACCGCAAACAGGTTGTCGCCCTCGACGAGCGCGTCGGTCACGTCAAACTCGGCGGACAGGCGCGAACCCTTGGTCATGCCGATAAACTTGCCGTTGACATACAGCTCGCCGTAGCTCTCGATACCGTCGAAGCGAATAATCTCGCGAGCGCCGGCAGGCACGGCGGGAAGTTTGACGATGCGTTGGTAGACGCCCGTAGGGTCGTCGGAGGGAGCGAACGGCTGATCCACCGGGAACGGAAAACCCTCGTCGGTGTAGGCAAGGTTGCCATAGCCGTCTACCTGCCACAGGTGCGGAACCTCCACGTGATCCCACTCGGGCTCGTACGTGCAAAGTGCTTCGTTGGAGACGGCCGCGGGGCCCTCAAAAAGGCGGAACTGCCACGAGCCGGACAGCTGGACAAATCCGCGCGACAGCTCGCGGCTGTACGTAGCGGCGAGATCGGCGGTCTCATAACCCATAAAGTACGCATGGGGTGCCAGGCGGTTCCTGTGGGTGAGCGCTTGGTTTTCCCAATCGTTAATGGCGTCCATGGTGATGCTCCTTCGTCATCGTAGTGCTTCTTTGTGCAACCGGTTGTCCTTATCTTACGGGCGGTGCAAAAATCTGTGCAACCGGTTGTCCGCCGAACGGTCGATTTTGCCGGATTAACGGTGCAACCGGTTGTACAACCATGCTACTTATGTCACCCTAAGCTTAGGTACACAGCACAGGGCATCGTTCTTGAACTCACAGGCAACTGTCGCGCCTACCTATATCTCGCCCACACATGCCGTACTCAGTCGCAGTTTGATTGCAGCACGACACCGGTCACCGGATATCATGAACGCTGTTCAGGCGCACTATAGTAAGCTGTATCCGCACCAGCCTGTATCAGTAACAACATCGACCGCATTTTCCAGGAGACGCCATGACCCAACCAGCACGCACCGCACCCACGCTTGCCGAGGTTGCTGCAGCTGCCGGTGTTTCGCGCTCCACAGCATCGCGAGCACTCAACGATTCGCCCCGCATTAGCGAGGAGACCAAAAAACGCGTCCGCGCGGCTGCCAAGGAAGTCAATTTTGTACCCAACGCACGCGGCCGGGCACTCGCCGTCGGACGCACGGAAATAATCGCCGTACTGGTTACCGAGCCTTTGAGCGAGCTGTTTAGCGATCCCACCTACAGTGAGTTTTTAAGCGGTATTACCGAGGAACTTTCTGAGTCGTCTTACCTACCCGTGATCTTGCAGGCATCTTCCTCGCATGAGCGCAATCGCGCACGCGAGCATTTTGAGCGTCGCTCGTTTGACGCCGTCATCGACGTCTCGCCCTACAAGGGCAGTGAGCTGCTCGAGGTGCTGCGCGAGCTGGGCGTACCCACCGTGTTGTGCGGCCAGCTCGAGGGCCACCCCTATCGCGATGTGTTCTCGACGGTCTACTCCGACGACGAAGAGGGCGGCCGCTTCGCCGCGCTCGCCATGAAAGATCGCGGGCGCAAGGACATCGTTGCCGTGCTGGGGCCGCAGGATAACCCCGCCGTCGTCGACCGCCTTCGCGGCTACCGTGCAATTTTGGGCGAAAGCCTTCCGGATGAAAATGTCATCTATACCGGATGGAGCAGCGGAGACGGCTACCAAGCCACGCGGCGGCTGCTCGCGCGCGAAATACATGCCGACGGCGTGCTATGCGGATCGGACCGTATCGCAACCGGCGTTATCGCCGCATTCAACGAAGCGGGAATTAGCGTACCCAAAGACGTTTCGGTCGTAGGCTTCGATGACCACGAGGTCGCAGCTCGCAGCGTCCCCGCGTTGACGACCATTCGTCAGCCGCTTCGCGAGGAAGGCCGCATGGCTGCAGGCATTGCGCTCGATATGATTAACGGTGCCGCGCCCACCACCACCGTCATGCACATGCAGCTCGTTCAGAGAGACTCACTGTAGGAAACTGGGCCGGGCTTTCCGCTAGGCTGCTTTAGCGGAAAGCCCGGCCCATTCCGAACGCCGATTCTGGGATGTATTTTCCGCCAGAAGCTCAACCGGAAAGTGTGACCCGTTATTTGGCTGGATTCTGGGTCGCAGTTTCCGCGACGTCCGGTCACCCTATGTCCTTGCAACGCCCGCGCATAAAAAACGAGGGAAGGCACGCGTCCTTCCCTCGTTACAGGCAATATGTAGCCGCTTGCCTACATCAGGCGCAGGCTGACGTCCTTGAGCTGGGCGCCGGAAACGGCACTCGGGGCGCCCGACATAAGGTCGGAGCCGCTGGCCGTCTTGGGGAACGCCATGACGTCGCGGATGGAGTCGGAACCGGTGAGCAGCATGCACACGCGGTCCAGACCCAGAGCGAAACCGCCCATCGGGGGCGCACCAAACTTGAGCGCCTCCATGAGGAAGCCAAACTGAGACTCAGCGCGCTCCTCGGTAAAGCCCAGGAGCTTGAGCATGGACATCTGCATCTCGGCGTTGTGGATACGCATGCCGCCGCCGCCGGCCTCAAAGCCGTCCATGACAAAGTCATAGGTGCACGAACCGGCTGCCAGCGGATCGGCCTCGATCTTGGCGATGTCGGTCTCGGTCGGCAGAGTGAACGGTTGGTGCTCGGCAGCGTAAGCCTTGCGGTCCTCATCCCAGTGGAACAGCGGGAAGTTGACGACCCACAGGAAGTCGTGACCCTCGCGCTTGATCTCGAGCGCGTTGGCCATGTGCGAACGCATGCCGCCCAGGATCTCGTCAGAGAGCAGGCGCGGGCCGGCGGCGAACATCACGAGGTCGCCGGGCTCGACGTCCATACGCTCGCGCAGGGCAGTCATTTCCTCGTCCGAGAAGAACTTGACGATGGGACTGTTGATGGAGCCATCCTCGCGGAAAGCAATCCAAGCCAGGCCCTTGGCGCCAAACGTGGAGGCCACGCCGGCGAGCTTATCGATCTTGGCACGTGCCCAGGCACCGGCGCCCTTGGCGTTAATGGCCTTGACGACAGAACCCTCCTCGTTTGCGGCAGTCGCAAAGACCTTGAACTTGGAGTTGGCAAAGATGTCGGTCAGGTCGACCAGATGCATGCCATAGCGGGTATCGGGCTTGTCGGAGCCATAGGTGTCCATGGCCTCCCAGTAGTTCATGCGACGCAGCGGCGTGGGCATCTCGACACCCATGCGGCCGAAGGCATCGGCCAGGACCTCTTCGAGCGCGCTCATAACGTCGTTCTGGTCCACGAAGGACATCTCGATATCGACCTGAGTGAACTCGGGCTGACGGTCGGCACGCAGGTCCTCGTCGCGGAAGCACTTGGCAACCTGATAGTAGCGCTCGACGCCACCGACCATAAGCAGCTGCTTCAGGAGCTGCGGGGACTGCGGCAGGGCGTAGAAGTTGCCCGGCTGAATACGGCTGGGAACGATGAAGTCACGAGCGCCCTCGGGCGTGGACTTAAACAGGGAGGGCGTCTCGACCTCCATGAACTCACGGTTGTGCAGCGCCTCGCGAATGGCAAAGGTAAAGTCGGAGCGCAGCTTGAGGTTGGCCATCATCTCGGGACGACGGAGGTCCAGATAGCGATAGCGCAGACGGGTGTCCTCGCTGGTCTCGATGCCGTCCTCGATCTGGAACGGCGGGGTGACGGACGTGTTGAGCACCTCGGCGTGGTCGGTCAGGACCTCGATCTCGCCGGTCGCGAGCTTGGCGTTGGTGGTCTCCTCGCCACGGGAGCGCACGACGCCGTGGATCTTGATGGGCCACTCGGGACGCATGGTCTCGGCGATCTTAAATGCGTCGCCGTCAGAGTGCTCGGGGTCGAAGGTGAGCTGCGTGATGCCCTCGCGGTCACGAAGGTCGCAGAAAATAAGGCCGCCGTGGTCACGGCGACGGCTCACCCAACCGGTGAGGGTGACCTCTTCGCCCACGTTCTCGAAGCGAAGCTCGCCGCAGGTACGGGTGTGCATGGAATGCTCATCGATGGGACGGGTCTGGCTCATACCAGTGATCCTCCTTTATGGATCTGTGCCGCCCCGTGTCGTTCCGGGCGGCGTCGTACAGATTTGCCCAGCCTGCGTAAACCGCGCAGCCGGACATGGCGTTCTATCTTATCGCACCCGCGTCGATGTACCACGAAAAAGTAGCTCTTGCCCAAAGACTTGACGGAGACGAAACAATTGACGCACCGTGGCCGTCGCCAAGGCGCGCGGCGTGCGACAATGTGCCCCAATAAAACAGCACTTGGAAAGGCCCGTCATGACTGCACGCCTCATCGTTATGGATATCGACTCCACGCTCATCAACCAGGAGGTCATCGACCTGTTGGGCGAGGAGGCCGGCGTAGGCGAGCAAGTGGCGAAGATCACCGAACGCGCCATGCGCGGCGAGCTCGACTTTAAGCAGGCGCTTGAGGAGCGCGTGGGGCTGCTTGCCGGCTTGGATGAGAGCGTGTTCGAGCGCACCTTTGAGCGCGTGACATTTACCCCCGGCGCGTTAGAGCTTGTGCGCTCGGCACACAGCAAGGGCTGGAAGGTCGGCGTGGTGAGCGGCGGCTTCCACGAGGTCGCTGACAAGATCGTAGCTGCCGCGGGTATCGATTTTTGCCTGGCCAACCGCCTGGAAGTCGTCGACGGCAAGCTCACGGGTAAGCTGGCGGCAGACATTGTGACCAAGGAGTCCAAGCTCATCCAGCTGCTGGATTGGGCAGTTGAGTGCGGTGTCGATATGGCCCATACCGTCGCGATCGGCGACGGCGCCAACGACATCCCCATGATTCAGGCTGCGGGCACGGGCATCGCGTTTTGCGCCAAGCCCAAGACGCGCGAAGCCGCCCCGTTTGCCATCGACGAGCGCAACCTGATGCTCGCCATGGACATCATCCTGCGCGACTAGCCGATCCGTCTAACAATTGAATCAGTCTGTCCTATAGTTTCCGAACAATTTTGTCTTAGTGTTCGGAAACATACCCTTTGAGTGCTAGACTTTGCGCCGTCGAAGGGAACATATATGGATAAGCGAGATCTTGAGCAGTTGCTGAGCGATGTTGCCGGCGGAGCAGTCACCCCGGCTGTCGCCCTTACGCGCATCCAGACGGCGCCAACCGCCAATCTGGGTTTTGCGCAGCTCGATCTTTCGCGCGGGGTGCGCCAGGGAGCCGGCGAGGTTGTCTACGGCGCCGGTAAAACCGCCGAGCAGATTGCCGCCATTATCGAAGCGCTGCACGATGCCGGCCAGGAGCGCATCCTGGTCACGCGCCTGGACGCCGAAAAGGCAGCCCGCACCTCGGAACTCCTCGACAACGGCATCGACCTGGGATATGTCCCGGACGCACAGCTCGCCCTCGTAGGAGGCAAGCCCTCCCCTACCGGCAATGGACGCATCGTCGTCGCCTGCGCCGGTACGAGCGACCTGCCCGTCGCCGAAGAAGCCACGTTGACGGCCGAGTTCTATGGCAACGAGGTCGACCGCCTCTACGACGTAGGCGTCGCCGGCCTGCACCGCCTGCTCGCGCATGCCGAGGAACTCGCCCAGGCACAGGTGGTCATTGCCATCGCCGGCATGGAGGGCGCGTTGGCGAGCGTTATCGGCGGTCTGGTGAGCTGTCCGGTCATCGCCGTTCCCACCAGCGTGGGCTACGGCGCAAGTTTTGGTGGCGTAGCCGCGCTGCTCGCCATGCTCAACTCCTGTGCCAGCGGCGTATCGGTCGTCAATATCGACAACGGCTTCGGCGCCGCCTACCAGGCAAGTCTTATCAATCATCTGAGCGCCGGCACACCCCGCGCCCGCTAAGGAGCATTCCATGTCCAATCATCAGCACACGCTTATCATCGACGGCACCTCGGGCATCAGCGGCGATATGACCGTCGCGGCCCTGCTCGACCTGGGCGCCAGCGAGGAGCACCTGCGCGAACAGCTCGCCACACTGCCGGTCGACGGCTTTACGATCGCCGTCACGCGCGTAAACAAGCATGGCATCGACGCCTGCGATTTCGACGTTCAGCTGGCAGAAGAGCTCGAGAACCACGACCACGACATGGCATGGCTCTACGGCAACGAAGCAGCTGCCGAGCACACGCACGAGCACGAGCACCACCATCATGACCATGACGAGCATGAGCACTGCCATGAGCATGATCATGAGACCCACGGCCATGGCCACGAGGGTCACCATCACGCCCACCACCATCACCACCGTTCTTTGGCGGACGTCACCGCCATCATCGACGGCTCGCAGTTAAGCGATGGCGCCAAGCGTCGTGCGCACGCCATCTTTACCGCGCTCGCCGCCTCCGAGGCCAAGGCCCACGGCAAAACGCCCGAGACCGTCATGTTCCACGAGGTAGGCGCCGTCGATTCCATCGTCGACGTCTGCTCTGTCGCCATCTGCCTCGATGACCTGGGCATCGAGGATATTGTCGTCGAGTCGCTCTCCGAGGGCCACGGCACCATCCACTGTGCCCACGGCCTCATGCCCATTCCCGTCCCCGCTGTCGTCAACCTGTGCCAGGCGGGCAATATCGCCCTCACGCCTGCACCGGTCGCCGGCGAGCTCGTGACGCCCACGGGCGCCGCCATCGTCACCGCGCTGTGTACGTCCGACCAACTGCCCTCACGCTACCGCATCGAAGCCGTCGGCTACGGCGCTGGCAAGCGCCCCTACGAGGGTTGCTCCGGTACGCTCCGCTGCCTGCTCGTTCACGCGGACGCATAGCCATGGATGCCCGCAAGGCAAAAAGCCGCGCTGCCATCGTTTCGGCGTTCTCCGAGCTGCTGCGCGAAGAGGACTACGGCAAGATCACCGTCGGCGACATCATCGCGCGCGCCCACGTAGGCCGCGCGACATTCTACGGCCTCTTTAAGAGCAAAGACGACCTACTGTCCGAGCTCGTGAGCGACATCTGCACCCACGCCCTCGACGACGATGGTACGCCGCTCGACGACCCACTCGTGCAAGTCGAGCATATCCTCAACAACCTCTGGGAACGCCGTCAGGGCGTTCGAGCCCTCGTAGCCGGCGCCGGCTCACGCGTCTTCGCCGACTGCCTCCGCAAGACCATCATGTCGCGCGCAGCCGAAACCGTCCCCGTCGACCCCGCAGGCCCCGCCGCCACCATGGACCGCAGCTTCTTACTACACCACATAGCCTCAAGCTTCGTAGCCACCGTCCAATGGTGGGCCTGGCACAACTTCCAAGCAGACAAAACCGACGTAGCAAAAGACTACCTCTCAGCCATAAAGCCCCTCTTCAACTAAGTAAACCCCTCATCCCAAAGTTCCGCCCCAACCCAAAGCACAATCCATCCCAAAGTATCGACAACAGCCCAACGCCCCTACCAGCAACAAGCCCCTCCCATCCAAATTCAAATTTAGATTTATATGTTGGGCTGCTTGCTCGAGCGCAGCAAAGACCCCGCAGCTGGCCGCATGGGGTAACTTCCCAGCGCATTCCGCAGGACGCAAAAAGGCTCGCCGCACGAAGTGCGCAGCGAGCCTTTTTGCATGTCCGAGGACGCGCTGGGAAGTTACCCCATGCGGCCAGCGGACAACTATGTACCCTTGGACTAGAACATGCCCAAGAAACCGTGCACAAACAGTGCGGCCAGAGCGGCACCGACAAACGGTGCGATGCCAGGAACAAGCAGGCCATACTTCCAGTTGTTGTCGGCCTTGTTCTTGATCGGCAGCACCTGATAGGCCATGCGAGGACCAAGGTCACGAGCCTGGTTCATGGCGAAGCCAGTAATGCCGCCCATGCCCATGCCAACAGCCCAAACGATCAGACCGACGCAGATAGCGAGCATCAAAACGTTCTCGCCGGCACGGCTAGCGGTAGCCAGGATGGCGCTGATGAACACAAAGGTGCAGATAGCCTCGCAGAAGAAGTTGCGGGCATAGTTGGTGCCCTCGGTGGTGGGGTTGGTCGAGAAGATGTTGCGCTGGGCAATAGGGTCGACGACGCCGTCGGAAGCCTTGAACTCATCGGCATACATCAACCACGCGATCACGGCGCCCACAAAGCCGCCGAGCATATCGGCAATCATGAAGGGGATGCAGCTGCTCCACGGCACCAGGCCCACGATGCACTGGGCAAGCACCATGGCGGGGTTCATGCACACGGCGCCGCCAAAGATAAACAAGGCGACCGAGATGCCAAAAGACCAGGTGGTGATGGCAAACATGTGGCCGGAGCCCTGATACTTGGTGCCCTTAAGCACGGTATCGCAGTGCACGCCCACGCCAAAGATGATCATGAGGGCCGTTGCGCCGAATTCGCAGAGGAGTTTGGTAAGCATAAAACCTTATCTTTCTTGTCGGTTATAAACGGTTCGTTTAGGCCGCGTACTAGTGCTGTGCGACGACAACGCCCAGGCCATCGGGAATGACGGCCACCTTGGCATCGGCACCCTTCATCTCAAAGGCGAGCTTGAGCGCCTCATCGAGGGTGTTAACCGGCGTCATGTGCATATCCTTGATCATCTGGTGATCGCACAGGTCGGTAACCATGATCACAGGGTGATGCGCCAGGATGCGGGCAAAGATCTGGCTCGTCCACTGGTCGGGCAGGGTCTCGTCCTTAGGACGGTCGATGCAGGCGCGCTCAAACTCTGCCGGATCATTGTCGGCGATGTTGTGATAGAAGCCCTCGCCACCGTGACCGTCGGCACAGCCGGCGACGTCGATGATCACGCCGCCCTCGGGAAGCGTGGCCTCGGCAGAGCACATGCCCTTCACGGCCTGGTAGATGTTCTGGTCGAGCGGGTAGCCGCCGTTGGTGGTGATGGCAATCTCGCACTCGACGGGCTCAACGCCGGCAAGGCTCTTCACGAACTCGCAGCCAGCCTCGTGCGCCTTGTGGATATCGCCGGCAAAGGAGCCGATGACCTCGTGCTTGCCGTTGAGCACCACGTTAAGCACAAAGGCAAGGTGAGCCATCTCGGCGGCAGCAAACATGTCCTCGCTCACGTGGTTGTGGCACAGGTTGCCGGCACGCGAGTGGGAATCATTCACAAACTGACCGTTGTGGTTGTACATGATGGTCTTGTAGCTGGCGATGCCAGGCAGGACGGACTTGCGGCTACCAGAGAAACCGGCAAAGAAGTGCGGCTCAATAAAGCCCTCGGCAAGCAGCAGATCGCAATCGGCGGCAATCTTGTTGATGATGCACTCGCCACCAGAAGGCAGGGTGCCGATCTTTTTCATCATGCTGTCGTCAGTCGCGACGTGCATAACGATTTCCTCGTTGGCAACGATCTCCTCGCCGTACTTGTTGACGAGTTCCTCATGCGTCGACGGACGATGCATACCCGTAGCAACCAAAATGCGCACGCGAGCCTCGGGCGCAGCAGAATGGATGTGATGCAGCAGAATAGGCATCGTCACACGCGAGGGAACGGGACGCGTATGATCGGAGCTAATAATGACAATATCCTTCTTGCCAGCACAAAGCTCCTCGAGCGACGGCGAACCATAAGGGTTGGCAAGCGACTCCTCTACCAGCTCTTCCTGCGATTTCGTGGTCTTAAACTCGTTTTGATGACCTTCCATCACACCCGCGAAGTTCTTATCCTCGAGCTCCAGATGCAACGTCTTGTGGTCAAACGGCAGTTCACATTCAAACAATGACGAGCGCCCTCTTCCTTTTCAACTGACACACTAGATAAACCGTTGGAAGGATACGCCGCTCACCGAAAAACACCACCGTCCACCGACTCATTAACACAACGTTCATATTTGACCCACAACAAAACGGCCGCGACCCCAAACGGGACCGCGGCCGCCTGTCAAAGACACTATAGACAGGATGATTTACGCAGCGCCGAGGCAAACATCTAGCCCGAGACGTACGCACGTAAGCCATTTTGCATAAATGCGTTAATTAATTGCATAAAATGGCGCATGGATTTCTAGCCGTAACAGGGTAGTGCTCTCCGGAGCGTGCATTTTTGCGAGTATTCAGCATCGCGGGATAAGATTTTGGTGCCAAAAGTCTTTCAAAAGGTAGATAGTCCTCATGGCTCGTCCCATCTGGATGGCATGCGGCGAGAAACCAGCCATATATGAACATCGGCAAAGCCCAATCGTCATGCAAAAGCATCAACAGGAGCCGCGAACGTCACCCATAGCCTTATGCACCAATCTTTGGCTGCTGAAAACTCCGTTTTTTGCACGTCGCCCCAAGCACCACCCTCACCCAGCGGCTGATCCGCCGAAGACCGGACATCGCAGGGCCCGCCATCAGTTTACTTTTAGGCACACTCCGCAGGACGCAAGAAGCCCTCGCCGCACTCCACATTGAGCGCGAAGCGCACCTTATTCTCATCGGCCCCAATTCCTGAAGACCGAGGACGAAGGGACCCGATGGGTTTCCCTCTGAATGCATTCCGCAGCACGAAGCCCCCTTATCCGCAGCTCCGAAGGAGCAGGATAAGGGGGCTTCAAGTGCGAGGACGCATTCAGAGGGAAACCCATCGGGTCCCGGTGAGAGCCACAGGGCTATCGATTACCCCGTGTTCTGCAATCCTGCCGAGACGCCGGTCACAGTCGAAAGAATCAGGCTCATGTACTCGGCCTTCTTCTCCTCGGCCATCTCGTCCTGGTTCATACGCACCTCGCGAAGGGCGCGGACCTGGGCGATGGACAGGGCGTCGACGTAGGGGTTACGTACACGGACGGCGCAGCCGAGCACGCGACGGCGCTGCAGCGGCCACTCGTCACCGACGATGGCAAGGACCCACTTACGCGTGAGCTGCATCTCGGTAAAGACCTTCTCGGACAGATCCTGGCGGTCGCCCAGGTGCAGATACATCTTGGCGATGCGCTGGTCGGTCTTGGCGATCGACATCTCGATGTTGTCGATAAAGGTGCGGAAGAACGGCCACTCCTGGTAGGCAGCCTTGAGCTGGTCAAGATCGCCAAGCTGCTCGCAGGCGGTGCCCAGACCGTACCAAGCGGCCAGGTTAATGCGCGCCTGGCTCCAGCTGAAGATCCACGGAATGGTACGCAGGTCGTCGAGTGACTTCGCACCCAGACCGCGCTTGGCCGGACGCGAGCCGATCGGCAGCAGACCGACCTCGGTCAGCGGCGTCACGGTCGAGAACCACGGTGTAAAGTCCTCGGTGTTCAGCAGGTCCAGATAGCGCTCGTGGCTTGCGGTGTTGAGCTTCTCGGCCATATCCCAGAACTTCTGCGTGGTCTCGGTGTTGGTCTTCTCGACACTCGGGGCCGACTGCAAAAGCGTTGCGGCGGCAACGGACTCAACATGGCGCTGAGCCAGCGTGCGGTTGCCGTAACGGGCAAAGATGACCTCGCCCTGTTCGGTGAGCTTAAAGAAGCAGTTGACCGAACCCTTGGGCTGCGCCAGCACGGCCTTGTTGGCAGGGCCGCCGCCACGGCCCACGGCACCGCCGCGACCGTGCATGAGCACCAGGTCGATATCGTTCTTCTCTGCCCACTTGGCAATGCGCTCCTGCGCGGAGTGCAGCGCGAGCATGGCCGTGGTAGGACCGGCATCCTTGGAGGAGTCGGAATAGCCCAGCATAACCTCCATCCGGCGGTTGGTCTGGGCAAGGCGCTTTTGCACCACGGGCAGCGTAAGCATCTGGTCGAGCACGTCGACGCAGCCCTCGAGGTCCTCGAGCTGCTCAAACAGCGGGATCACGTCGAGCTCGGGGACATCCTCCTCGTGTGCAAAGGACAGGTGGGCGAGCTCAAAGACGTCGGCCACATGCTGGGCGCTCTTGGTGAACGAGATGATGTAGCGGTGCGCCATCTTTTTGCCGTAGCGCTTTTGGATGGAGCCGATAGCGCGGAAGGTATCGATGACCTCGCGCGTCATGGGCTGCAGGTCGCCATGGATACCGTTCTCGTGGATATCCTTAAGGGCGCGGGCATGCACCACGGAGTGCTGACGGAACTCCATCTCGACCATATGGAAGCCGAAGGACTCGACCTGCCAGATGATGGTTTGGACCGGGCCGTAGGCAGCACGGACGGCACCGCAGGCGGCCAGCGAACGCTGGACGACGCGCAGGTCATCCAGGAACTCGTCGGCGCTGTGGTACATGGTGTCGGTGATACGACGGACGGTGGCATTCAGGCGGTCGGCCATGACGAGCATGACGGCGCGATGCGGCTCGTGCTCGGAGATCAGCTCGGCGCGGGCCGTGTAACGAGGGCTCATCTCGACCTGATGGTTCCACAGGTTAATGAGCTCGGCCGACGGCTTGCTGTAGGTAGCCTCGAGCGTGAGGTTGCGGCCGATGTGGCGGCACTTGTCCTCGAGCTTGAGCACCATGTGCGTAAAGTACTTGGCGGCGACCTCACGGCTCACCTTGGCGGTGACGTTGGGGTTACCGTCGCGGTCGGAACCGATCCAGCTGCCGGGATGGAAGAACGCCGGGCACAGCGGCGGCACAGTACCGGCCTTGTCGCCCAGCACCCAATCGTCAAAACGACGATAGATAACGGGGATAACGTCGAACAGCGTGTTATCGAAGATGTCGATGATGGTATCGGCTTCCTCGACCGGCGTGGGCTTCTTGAGCGCGATGGGACTCGTACGCACCAGGGCGTCGATCTCCTGCAGCATATGGCGCTCGTTCTCCACCAGGTCGGAGCCGCCCAGACGCGGACGCTCCTCCAGCAGGTTGGAGATACGGCGGATCTTGCCCTCGACGGCCTTACGACGGGCCTCGGTGGGATGTGCGGTAAAGACAGGGTGGAACTCGAGCTTGTCGAGCAGCTCGTTGGCACCCTCGACACCCAGCTCATTCACCAGCTGGTGATAGGCAACGGTAAGCTCGTTGGCAGGATCGACCTCGGTATCGGTCGACGCACCGGCCTCGCGCTCGCGCAGCTGCGCCACACGGTAGTTCTCCTCCGACAGGTTTGCCAGATGGAAAAAGCTCGTAAAGGCGCGAACGATGACCTGCTGCTTATCGAGCGGCAGGCTGTCGATCAAATCGACGACCTCACGAAATGCCACGGCAGTGGGCTCGTCGGCGGTGGGCACGCCCTGCTCGTCGACGGCTTCGTCGGCAGCGCAGGTACCGGGGTTGCCGGCATTGACCACAATCTCGGCTGTCAAAATCTTGTCGAACAGGTCCGCGATCTCGGGATCATACTCGCTAAGCACACGGCGCTCCAGGCGCAAGAACAGCGCCAGATTGTCGCGCAGCTCCTCGGGGATCTCGATCTCGGCGAGACGCTCCCTGGACTCGGCATTCGAGCCGATTCGGTTAACGAGGCGGTTGACCACGGCAGCGACGCGCGCCGCGGCTTCGGGTACAGACTGGTTGCTTAGGTTCTCAGCCACGTTTCCTCCCATTCCTCCTTCTATGCACGTAACATGCGGTATTCATTATAGGCGCTTGAGAAATACTTTCGACACTGATTGCGCTTTACCACACAAAAGTATTTTCTGCATTGCAAAGGTTTTTGCCCTAAATGGTCGTATTTCTCGGTGGGCGGCATACGTAAACGGGGGCATTCCGCATAAAAGCGAAACACCCCCGTAACAATCGCTCTCCATGAGCAGGGCACGTTAGCAGGCCCGAAGCTCAAAAAGATGCGCTACAGGCGCTCGCGAACCGCCTCGACGACGTTGGCCAGATCGGCAAGAACCTCTTCGTGGCTCTCCATGTCGCGCACTTTGACCTTGCCGGCGGCAAGCTCGTCGCCACCCAGGACCAAGATGAGCTTGGCGCCTACCTTATCGGCTTGCTTAAACTGGGCCTTGAGCGAACGACCCTGATAGTCGGCCTCGGTCACGATACCTGCGGCGCGAAGCTCCTGCGTAATGGCAAAGACGTTCTGACGCAGCTCCTTGCCGGCGTTGGCGACATAGACGCACGGGGCCTCATCGGCACCCAAATCGCTGCCAAAGGCCTGCAGGGCCAGCAGGGCGCGCTCAAAACCGACAGCAAAGCCGACGCCCGCCGTGGGCTTGCCACCCTCGAGCTCGACCAGGCCATCGTAGCGGCCGCCGCCGCCGATGGAGCCGACGCCGGCGCCAGGGGCCTCGACCTCAAAGACAGTACGGGTGTAGTAGTCCAGGCCGCGCACCAAGGTGGGATCCTCGACATACTCGATACCGGCGGCATCCAGATAGCGCTTGACCTGCTCGTAGTGCTCGCGGCACTCATCGCACAGGTTGTCACCCATCAGCGGAGCCTCGGCCATGATCTCGCGGCAGTGGTCGTTCTTGCAGTCGAAGGCACGCAGCGGGTTGAGCTCGGCGCGCTCGCGGCACTCATCGCACATCTCGTCGGCGTGATCGAGGATGAACTGCTTAACCTGCTCGCGATAAGCCGGACGGCACTGGGCGTCACCCATCGAGTTGATGAGCAGACGAAGCTTGGAAAGATCGAAGCCCAGGCGCTTGTAGAACTCCATGAGCATGATGATGCACTCGGCGTCTGCCGCCGGATCGGGAGCGCCGAGCCACTCGATGCCCACCTGGTGGAACTGGCGCAGGCGGCCCTTCTGGGGACGCTCGCCGCGGAACATGGCCTCGGCGTAGTAAGCCTTAAACGGCGTGGAGCCCTGGGGCACCAGATTGTTCTCGACGACGGCGCGCACCACGCCGGCCGTGCCCTCGGGGCGAAGTGCCAGGCGCTGCTTGGGCTTGAGTTTGGTGTCGGTGCCCTCGGTAAAGACGCGCTCCAGGTTGGCACCGCTGAACACGCGGAACATTTCCTTGCGCACGACGTCGGTCGACTGGCCGATACCGTGGACAAACACGTCAACCTGCTCGATCGCGGGCGTCTCGATGGGTTTAAAACCAAACGGCTCGAACACGCCGGCCGCAATCTGCTGCATCTTTTGCCAGGCGCGCATCTCGGCGCCGATAAGGTCGCGGGTTCCCTCCGCCTTCTGTGCCTGCATGGGCAAACACCTTTCTTTTGTATCGCGTCATAGGTAGTGGACATTATACGACACAAAGCAGCAACGCGGCGGCGCGCCTGACCGAACGAGGGTATGGGGACTCGTTCGGCCAGACGCGCCGCCGCGGCAGCCGATCCCTTTTCCTCCGTCCCCTTCGGATCACGTGATCTGTTGGGGACGGAGGAAAAGGGATCATTTCGTAGGCCCGTGGCCGCCTTGGAAACCGAATGATGGTACGAGCATCCATTCGGCTTCCAAGGCGGCCACGGACAGAACGGGGCGAACAGAAAAGAGCAACGGACGTCTACTCCCCCACCACGCTTGCGCGCAGCTTGGCGGCGATGGGCTCCGATGCCAGCAGGAACACGAGCATGACCACGGAGCACGCCAGGCACACGATCCAGGTGCTCGCAAAGGAGCCCGAGACGGCAAAGAGCACGTAGACCTGCCACAGCTCACCGACAAAGCTCATGCCGGCAAGCACCGCCGAGGTAGCGATAACGGTAAGCGAGCCCAATACGCGGCCACTCACCTTATCGGCAACATGGCCGATAACGAGCGAACCCACGACACTCACCACGGTGGAGATGGCATTGGAGACGTTGTACTGCGCAAGGGAAATACCCAGGTCGCTGACGATCAGCGGCTGGAACAGGCTCATGCAATTGACAAAAATCGTGTAACACGTGGCCATGATCACGAAGCCGGAGGCCACCACGAGCCAGCCGGGGAAGAACTTACGCTGCTGGGGCATACTGCTCCTTTTAGACAAACGAATAGCCTGCGCCGGGCGCCGGTAGTGCCCAAGATTGCCTTGAAAGACAAGGGCATAGGCCTTACGGCCATGCCCGCAGGCTTGAAAAGCAAGGTTGGGTGCTACCGGTGGTCGGCGATATAGCCCAAAGCGACGGCGGTATAGGCCGCGGCACCGAGGGGAAGCTCGGCATCGTTAAAACGTGCCTTGGGATGGTGCTGGGCAAAGTGTTCGTCCGTGTCGGTTACGGCCGCGCCCACGGTAAAGTACGCACTCGGAATCTCGCTCGAGATAAGCGCGAAGTCTTCACTCGCCATGGCATGGAAAAGCGACAAGAAAGCCGCCTTGGGCAGCACTGCGCCCACGTAGCCAAGCGACGCCTGGGTCATATCGCTGTCGAGTACAAGCGGCGGAACATCCGAAAGCGTCTCGATGGTCGCCGGCGTACGATATGTTGCGGCAACGCCGTTAACGACCTCGGCGATGCGGGTCTTGAGGTGAGCCATGAGCTCAACATCAAAGCCGCGCAGCGTTCCCTCGAGCACGCAGGTGTCGGGGATGACGTTGGCCGCCAGGCCGCCAGCAAACTTACCGACGGTAAGTGCGACCTCCTTGGCCGCCGGCACTTCGCGAGCGATGAGCTCCTGAAGCGCCAGATGCACATGGACGCCGGCCGTGATGGGGTCGATGCAAATCTCGGGGCTCGAGCCATGGCCGCCCTTGCCCTGAAGCGTGATGCGAAAACCGTACACGCCCGAAAGCGCCGGGCTCCCATAGAGCACCAGGCCGAGCGGCGATTGGCTGTTGACGTGCATGGCAAAGGCAGCCTGGGGGCGCGGGTTCTGCAGCAGGCCATCGGCGATGGCAGCGCGCGCCCCTTCAAAGGTCTCCTCGCCCGGCTGGAACAGCAACTTCACCGTGGCGTTGGCCTCCACAAGCTCGGCCTCGCGGGCCTTGAGCAAACGGGCCGCACCGAGCAGTGCCGTCGCGTGCATATCGTGACCGCAAGCATGCATGCAGCCATTGGTGGATGCAAAGGGCTCGCCGGATTCCTCGACAACGGGCAGGGCATCCATATCGCCTCGGAGCATGACGACCGTTCCGGCCTGCTCGTCCTTGCACGTGCCATTGCCCTGAGCGGCCGCGGCCGCACCGGCACCGATCAGGCCAACGACGCAGGAACCGTCGACGAGCGTGGTATGGGGGATGTCCATCTCGTCCAGACGTGCCTGGATATAGGCAGACGTCTGCGGAAGATTGTTACCGAGCTCAGGCATCTGGTGTAGATCGTGTCGCCACGCAGCGAGCTCGTCTGCAAAAGCCCGAGCTTCTGCGACAAGACCGTCACCGATAGCGGTCTGCGCCGCTGTGGTAGCCTGAGGCGCTGGTTGCGGTTGAAAATCGGACAGAGCTGATGCCATAGAAGCCCTCCAGTAACGTTTTTGCAGCACGCACTTTGATAGCGTAAAGTGCAAGGTACAACTGTAAGGGCATGACATAAAAATGCCGCCCTGGGAGGGCGGCGCAACAAGTTGTTTACAATTGCGGGTGTGATTTTCGGCGCAAGAAATCGAAATGCGTCTCGCTCAAGATAATCGAAAGAAAGATGAGCGCGAAGCCGGCGAGCAGGCGCGAGGTGAGCGCCTCCCCCATCAGCAGCACCGAGAACAGCACGCCCGAAGGCGACTCCATCGAAAGGAGCAGTGAGCCCGTCGAGGCCGAGACATGCGCCAGGCCGACGTTTTGGATGAGCAGAGCCGCGCATGTGCAACCAACCGAGAGAAACGCCATCGCGCTGATAAAGCTCGGCGTCCACACGGACAGAGGCGCTTGGGTCTCGAATAGCAGCGACGTTGCCAGGCTCAGCACGCCGTTGCCCACAAACATCCAAAACGTGATGACGTTGATGTCCATTTTGCGACCGTACTTGGCAGTCACCGCCATCTGGATGGCGAAAAAGACCGCACCCGCCAGCGTAATGACATCACCGATGTTGAATTCAACGCTATCGAGCGCCACCAAGCCAATGCCCGCCAAGCACAGCAGCGCCGCGCCCAGGTTATAGCGGGTGAGTTTTTCGCCGCTCAGAAAATAGCTCGCGAACGGCACAACGATGCAATACGTGCCCGTCAAAAAAGCATTCTTGCCCGCCGTGGTGTGCGCCAGACCGACTGTCTGCAGGGCGTAGGCGGCCCACATAAGTGCGCCCATGCCAAGTCCGACGATAAGGTTGCGGGCGTTGAGGTGCGCGATGATGCGCTTGTGGAAGATGAAAAACATGACCAACGCCGCAGGCAGAAAGCGCACGTAGAGCAGTTCGAACACCGGAATGGTGTCGAGCGCGTCCTTCATGGTCGTAAAGGAGTAGCCCCAGACGACTGCCACCGAAAGCAGCAGGACTTTCCAGAACAGCGGCGAGCGAGCGCCGGCGCCGCGGGAGGTGCCGCCCGCGCCCAGGTCCTCGCGAGCAACAGGGCTATCGGGCATCATTTCGATATTGTCAGTGGCATGCTGGGCCATAGGGCATCCTCGCGCTCAATCTGGGCGTGGTGTCCGCACGCGCATGGCTGCGTGCCGCCTCATGGTCAAATAAAAGCAGGGCGCACCGGACCCCCGGCACGCCCCGCTACTGTAGCAACAACCGGCGTTGCATCGCAATCCAGCCCACTAAAGTACCGACTTGAATAACCTCGATGTTCCGTCAACGTCAGCGAAAACGGCCCCAAGCGAGCAAGGTGACGTGAAATGAAAGGGCGCTGACCTTCTGGTCGCGCCCTTGAAATTGAACGTCAGATTGCCGCTTGGGGCCGTTTGCAGCGTCGAGCCGTTACGCGGTTTGGTAAAACCGCGTAACTAGATTAATTTGGTTGATTCCAGCTTTTCGATGATCCAGTCGTTGGCTTTGATGACCGGGCGGCGGAAGACGACGCCCAGGGCCAGTGACGGAATCAGATAGCTCGCCAGAATGCCTAGCTCAATCCAATACTCCATATGGTAGGCACCGGCCATGGCGGCATGCATGGCGTTGATGCCGTGGGTGAACGGCAGGAACGGATAGATCGCCTGGAACACGGGGCCGGTCATCTCGATGGGGAACGTGCCGCCCGAACCGCCGACCTGCATGACCAGCAGCACAACGGCGAGCGCCTTGCCGATATCGCCAAACGAAACCGTAAGCGTGTAGACGATATTGGAGAACACGAGACTCGCGACCCAGCCCGCCAGCACAAACTGCAGCGGGTCGTCGCACTGGATGCCAAAGAACAGGATGTCGCCCGCACACACGAGCGTTGCCTGCAGCAGGGCCAGACCGCCAAAGAACAGGTAGCGGCCCAGGTAGATCTCGTGCAGGCGCACGGGGATGAGCTCGTTGATAAGCTCATCGTCAACCGAGACCTTCATCATGGCCGCCAGCACAATCGAGCCCACCCAGAGCGACAGAATCGTGTAGAACGGTGCCATGGCCGAACCGTAGTTGCGAATCGGATAGACCGGCTTGCGATCGAGCGCGACGGGGCCGGAAAGCGACACGGCCAGACCCTCGGGATCATTGCCGATCATCGTCTTGATCGTAGCGAGGTCATCCGACATCAAGGCGCCGTCGAGCTCGTCCTTAAACGCGCTGATCTTGTCCGACGCCTCGCCCAGCTGATCAGAAGCCTTGTTGACCAGCTTTGCAGCCTTGGAGAGGCCCTTTGCCAGCGAACCGGACGCGTCGGTCAGGCCGCCTACGGCGCTATCCAGGTCGCCCGAGATGCCATCAAGCGAGTCCAGAATGCCCGAAACCGTCTTCTTGAGCTCCTTGGCCTTAACCGAGAACGTGGAATCGTAATCGGATTTGGCGCCCGCGATGCCGGCCTTGGCATCGGCGATGGCCTGATCGACCTCGGCACGCGAGTTGTTGACCTCGGCCATGCTATCGGAGAGAGACTTCGCGGTGGCCGCCAGATCCTTGGCGTTGTTGCGATACTCCACAGCAATCCTGCTCAGCGATGTTGCCACTGACTTGAGGCTGTCCTGGAGTTTTTCGTCAGTCACCTGATCGGCAAAGCTGCGGAGCTGGTCGGCCGTGGCGTCGATATCGTCGGCACGCGTGTTGAGCGCCGCCGCGGCATCGTTGAGCTGGGACACTGTAAGATCGACATGTTGATTCGCGGCATCAAATGCCTTAGCAAGCTCGGCGGACACGTTGTCAAACGAGCCCGTGCTTCCGTCAATCGCGGCATTGATGGCGTCGTTGGCGTCCTTCAGCGCTTCCTTGGAATCGCTAATACCGCTCTTGACATGCTCCATCAGCTGCTTCGTTGACTCATCGACCGTGCCCGTCTGCTTGAGCATGCCGCTCGCCGACGTCAGCGAATCGGACGTGGAGCTCAAAATGCCCGCCAGCGACGAAGCATTTGCCTGAACGTCTCGCAGGTCCTCAATCGAATCGCCAAGCGTCGAGGACAGGTTGGCGATAAAGTTGCTGACCTGGTCGGTGCTCATGTAATCGAGCAGGCTGGACACCGTCTTAAGACCGATGCTCGTAATGGTCTCGGTAAAAGTTTCGTTAACCTGGCTCTGAACGGCACTCGAACCCTTCTCGGTCACGATCTGCGCAATGGCGTTGGCCTTCTGGTTCTCGTAAAACTCGATATCGGCGTGTTTCACGTCGGTCGAGAAAAGCGTCATCATGTCGGAGCTAAAGCTCTTGGGGATTACGACGGCCGCATAGTAAGCGCCCGACTTAACGCCCTCGATAGCCTTTTCGCGATTGTTGAGCACAACCCAATCGAAGCTCTCGTTGCCGCGTAGGGTGGCGGTCACGTTTTCGCCCACGTTAACCTCGACGGGGATCAAATCGCTCTCGTAACCCTCATCGGTGTTGACCACGGCGATCTTAAGATTGCCGGTGTTGCCGTACGGATCCCAGCTGCCGGCGATGTTAAACCACGCGTACAGACACGGTACGATAATGAGGCCCATCACGACAACCAAGCCGATCACGGAGCGAGACACGTTTTGGACATCGCGCTTAAACAGATGCAGGATGTTCTTCATTTATGCCTCACCTCCTTTGGAGTGCTTGCCAAGCGCGGTGGTATCTCCATCATTTGTGGCCGTGCTGTCGCTGCCCTGAGATTTATGGTGCGAGCCGATATGCGGCAAGCGGCCCGTGGACTGATCGCCGCCCTTGGCACCACGCTCGCTGGCGTTGAGGCCAAACATGTGGCGGGCGGCAGGAATGGCGGCCGTGTGTTCGCGCATCTCGCGACGCAGGTCCTCATCCGAAAGCGCCGAGATGCGCATCTGGGTATTGAGGCTCGCTCGGATATATTCGATATTGATCAGCCAGCCGCAGATGGCAATAACCGAGATGATCCAAATGACAAGCAGGATGATCTTGCCGTTATTGTCGATATCGAGAACCGTCGACAGGACAAAGAGCAGGACCTGAACGCCCACCACGGCGGCAAAACCGCCCTTGATGTAGTACGGGTAGCGATGTTCAAAGGCGACCGCATGATCGAGCAGTTCGCGACGGTACGAATCGGAATCGAGCATGACGCGCATGGCCGTGCGCAGCGAGTAGCGCTGGCGCGGCAGGTCGTTGGACTCGCAAATCATCATACCGGTCGTGGAGAGCTGTTTATCAAAGAGCAGGTTAAGGTTGAGCAGTAGCGGACGCAGCTGCAGGCCGATAAAGAGCGCCACGATCAAGAACACGCCCAGAATGCACAGGTTAAACAGGTAGTTAAACGAGTACATGCCGCCGACCGTCTCGCGCAGCAGATTGATGCCGTAGGTAAAGGGCAGCAGCGGGTGCAGCCACTGGAAGAAGCCAGGCATCATCTCGATGGGGTACATGCCCGACGAACCCGGGATCTGCACGATAACCAGAATGACGCCGATTGCCTTGCCGATGTGCTTAAACGTAGTGGACAGCGCGTAAATGATGTTGACGTACGTAAACGAGATGGCGATGCCGCCCAGCACGAACAGCAGCGGGTTGACGCACTGTACGCCAATGACCAGATCACCCACCGTAACGATGATGGCCTGCAACGCGCCCAGGATCACCATGAGCAACCAGCGGCCAAAGTAGCCTTGGCGCGCCGTAAAGCTGCCAACACCTTCACGGTCGACCTCGAGCTTGTAGATGGCGATGAGCACATAGCCGCCCACCCAAAGCGCCAGATTGGTGTAGAAGGGAGCGATGCCCGAGCCAAAGCTCTTGACCGGATAGATTGACTTGGACGTCAACTCAACCGGAGACGCCATGAAATCTGCCACGTCATTGACATCGACGCCCATCAGATCGGCCAGCTCGCCCATGGACTCGGAGGTCTGCAGCGCCGCGATGTCATTGGCGGCGGTTGCAAGCTTGTCCTGGACCTTGGCAAGCGAGGAATCGGTCTGGGACAGCGTGGTCTTGGCCTGGCCGAGCGTAGCGCTAAGCTGCGCCAACGTGCCGCGCGCATTTGCAAGTGTAGGTGTCATACCCGAGACGATACCGGTCAGGTCGCCCGAAACGGCAGCAAAAGAGTCGAGCGCGCTCGAGGCCTTCGGCAGCGCGTTTTGGCCCAAGTCCGTCTGGGCTTGGCCAAGGTTGGTCGCACCGGTATGAATTGCGTTATTGATAGCGTCACTGGCACCCGAAACAGCCGCTGCGTCATTCGCCATGGCGCTCGACTGCGCGGACAGACCGTCCTTGATGCTCTGAAGCTTTTCATTCTGCTCTCGAAGCAAATCGATGGTCGATACAATGCGCGCGTCAATTTCCTCGGAACCTGTCGACGTGTCATTGGCGAGAATCTCCAAGTGCCCGATAACGGCCTTATTGTGGTCGATCGTCGCTTGAAGAGACTCGAGCGAGTTGTCGATACGGGTGGTCGTAGATGTGACCGCGCCCGTCAGCTTGCCGATGGCAGCGTTCGCAGAGGCCGACGTCTTGGTAAGCGCAAGGCTGCCTTCCGAGAGCGCCTTGGAGAGCGAGGCGATAGAGTTGCCCGCCGTGGTGCGAGCTTCGCTCAGCAGGTCGTTGCTCTGGGAGATCGCCTGCGTCAGCGACGGTGCCTGGCCTTGCAAGCCGGCAAGTGCCGCATCAGCCGAGGCGATAGCGCCACTCGTCTTATCGATGGCGGCATTCATGTCGCCAATCGAATCGCGCACCTCGCCCAAGGTATCGGATGCCTCGGAGACAGAACTTGCCAACGAATCCTGAGTCTGGGTTGCCTTGTCCTTTAAATCGACTCCGGCATCCTTGGCAATGCTGGCAACGGTCTCGCCCACCGTGGAGACAAATTCCGAGTTGATCTGCTCCTCGATGGTGTTTGCACCGGTATCGGTAACCTTGGGCGCAATGGCGCTCTTCTTCTCATTGACGTAGTACGTGAGCTTGGGCTGATGGTAGTTGCCGTCGAGCATCGAAACCAGGTTATCCGAGAAGTTCTTGGGAATCACGATAGCGGCATAGTACTCGCCGCTCTCGACGCCCTCCTTGGCATCGGCCGTCGAGTCGACGAACGTCCAGCCCAACTGATGATTCTCCTTGAGCTGGTCGACCACTTTGTCGCCAGCGTTGAGCTCACCCACCAAGTCGTTTTGGGTGCCTCGATCGTTGTTGGCGATAGCAATCTTGATGCCTTGGGTGTTTCCATACGGATCCCAGTTTGCCACGATGTTATACCAGGCATACAGCGAGGGAATAACGCACACGCCTAGGGTAACCACCAGGGCGACGGGGTTCACAAGCAGTCGCTTAATGTCGCGCTTAAATATCGCAAAGGACACCTTTGCATTGGATAGTTTGCTGCCGAGACTCACGCTTGGACCATCCATCCTGTCGTTAAATCGAATCGTACTATCGACAACCATTGTAGTAGGCGCTTTAACGTCTCAAAGCACAATGGTGTTGAGTTTTGCGGGTAGCAATATACTACGAAGATGAGTTAACGTACAGATGTACAGTATCCTAAATTTCAGCAGGTCACAAAACCACAACCCGCACAAATTAGCAATTCAAATAGTCATCGGGGACGTTCTTAAACGACTAGTCAAACAAAAACGTCCCCAATGACTACTTAGGACCACGGCAACGTCGATGTTTTGGCAATGCCAGCGAGCGGGCGCCAGAGCGAACAAATTGGCATGAAAAGAGGACGGCATAGACCTTCTGGTCATGCCGTCCTCTTTGAATGACAAGTTGTCGCTCTGGCGCCCGCGCAGCGTCGACTGGTCCGCCGTTCGTTAGAACGGCGGAACTGAGGGCAGCGTCGAGCCGTTACGCGGTTTGGTAAAACCGCGTAAATACCTAACTACATCAAGTTGCAAACAGCTGCCGCGAAGGCAACGGGGTCCTCGGGGAGGATGCCCTCGACCAGCAGGGCCTGGTCATAGAGCAGACCGGAGTACTGCTTGATCTTGTCGGCGTCGCCTGCCTTCTGGGCAGCGACGAGCTTGTCAAAGACCGGGTGCTTGGCGTTGAGCTCGAGCACGCGCTGGCTCTTGGGCATGCCGTCGGGCGCGCCCTCGGGTCCCTTCTGGAGCACCTTCTCCATCTCGAGCGAAAGTGGGCCCTCGGTGGTGATGCAAGCGGGGGCATCGGTCAGGCGCGCGGAGACGGCAACTTTCTCGACCTTGTCACCGAGCGCCTCCTTCATAGCGCTGAAGAGGTCCTCGTTTTCCTTGGTGGCGTCCTCGGCCTCCTTCTTCTCGTCCTCGGTCGCCAGGTCAAGATCACCGGTCGCGACGTTCTTGAGCTCCAGATGACGATCCTCGACCTCGGGCTCGGCACCATCGGCCACAGCCTTCTCGGCAGCCTCGCGGGCAGCATCGTCCTCGTAGATCTTGGGCATATCGGCGGCAACGTATTCACGCATAGCCTGGAACGTGAACTCATCCACATCCTGCGTCAGCAGCAGCACGTCATAGCCGCGGTCGAGCACGCCCTTTACCACGGGCATCTTGGCCAAGCGCTCACGCGAGTCACCGGCGGCGTAGTAGATGGCCTTCTGATCCTCGGGCATGCCCTTGACATACTCAGCCAGAGTAATCATCTTCTGTTCCTTGGCAGACCAGAACAGCAACAGGTCGGCGAGCTCATCGGCCTTCATGCCATAGCTCGAGTAGATACCATACTTAAGGCCACGGCCAAAGTTCTCAAAGAACTTCTCGTAGGCCTCGCGGTCGTTGTCACGCATATCCTCAAGGTCGGCGGTAATCTTCTTTTCCACACGCTTGGCAATGGCCTTGAGCTGACGGTTCTGCTGCAGCGTCTCGCGCGAGATGTTAAGCGACACGTCGGCAGAATCCACGACGCCGCGGACAAAGTTATAGTAGTCGGGCAGCAGGTCGTCGCACTTCTCCATGATCAGGACGTTGGAGCTGTAGAGCGCCAGGCCCTTCTCGTAGTCCTTACTGTACAGATCGAACGGCGCGCGGCCCGGCACAAACAGCAGGGCGTCATACTCGAGCGTGCCCTCGGCGTGGAAGCTGATGGTGCGCGCAGGATCGTCAAAGTCGTGGAACGTGGACTTGTAGAACTCGTCGTAGTCCTTCTGCTCGACATCGGAGCTGCGCTTCTTCCAGATCGGTGTCATGGAATTGACGGTCTCGAGCTCCTGGTAGTCCTCGTACTCGGGCTTGTAATCGTCGCCGGCGTCCTCGGGCTTGGGTTTCTGGCGGCTCTTGGACACCATCATCTGAATCGGGTAGCGCACATAGTTGCTGTACTGCTGAATCAGGCTCTTGAGACCCCACTCGGTCAGGAAGCGATCGTAGGTCTCGGCCTCGCCGTCGGCATCGAGCTTCTCGTTCTCGCGCAGCGTCAAGATGACATCGGTGCCGTGCTCGGCGCGCTCGCCGTCTTCGATGGTGTAACCCTCAAGACCGTCGGATTCCCACACATGGGCGACATCCTCGCCGTAGGCGCGGCTGACGACCTTCACATGGCTAGCGACCATAAAAGCCGAGTAGAAGCCCACGCCAAACTGACCGATGATGTCGACATCGGAGCCCTGCTGCTCGGCGTTCTCGGTCTTAAACTCCTCGGAGCCGGAATGGGCGATGGTGCCCAGATTGCGCTCGAGCTCCTCGGCGGTCATGCCAATGCCGTTATCCGAGATGGTAATGGTGCGGGCGTCTTTATCAAAGGAGACGCGAATGGCCAGGTCGCCCTGGTCGATCTTGACACTCGGGTCCTGCAGGCTCTTAAAGTTGAGCTTGTCGACGGCGTCGCTCGCGTTAGAGATAAGCTCGCGCAGGAAGATTTCCTTATTGGTGTAGATGGAGTTGATCATGAGGTCGAGCAGTTTTTTGCTCTCGGTCTTAAATTGACGCATGTGAAGTCCTTTCGCGCTATCCCCGTCCGCAAAAACGGCCCGGTTGCCCGTGCCGCATCGCAGACCTGCTATGTTCAGACTTAGATTTTATAACCCATTAGCGCGCATATATACATACGGAATCGAAAAACTGTATGTCTAAGCGCTCCGATGCGCCAATTGCCAAGGAGTGTCCCCAACCGCCGGCAGAAAAGGAACGTCCCTATCTGCCATCTACGCGCTTGGCCATCCAGACATGGGGTTGGCCCTCGTCTTCGTAATCTACCGGGGCAATTTGCGTGTAGCCCGCCTTTGCATAGAGCGGCAGCACGTATTCCTGCGCATGCAGCTTAATAAGCTTTGCGCCGGCATCGCGTGCACACAAAGCACTGGCATCGACGATCGCACTCGCCAGACCGCGACGGCGCATGCTCGGCAGCACAGCCACGCGCCCCATAATATAGGTCTCCCCCGCTGCGACGCCTTCGTCCAAATCGCACGACGGCGAAACCGGAGCCTCTGAATCTGCCGCGCGCTCAAGCTCTTCGGGAAACACGCGCGAGCAACCGGCAAGCTCGCCGTCTACATAGAGCGTCACATGAATGCAGCTCTGATCCTCGTCGATAGCGTCGAACTCATTCTCGTAGCCCTGCTCGTCTATAAAAACGACGCGGCGCACCAACGCCGCGTCATCAAAGCATCCCGTCTTAAGTTGGATATCCATGGCTGCCCTTTCATTCAATGCGAACGTTAGGGACAGATATTAGCGAAAATGAGCTCCGCGCACGCTAAACTTCGCGCGAGCCTTCGCCAGGCAGTCGTAATGACCCACGTTATGGGCATCGCTCGCGATGAAGCTGTACAGGTTCTGATCGAACAGGCGCTGTGCCGGCTTTTTCTCGCGACCAAAGCGACCGCCGGCAATAAAGTCCGCCGAAGCCTGCAGCTTGCAGCCCATATCGACCAGGCGCTCCGCCACGCTTACATCCTTTTGAACCGCACGATAGCGCTCAGGATGAGCGATAATCACCTGGTAACCACGGCACTGCAAATCGTAAATCGTGTTCTCGTACTCTCTAAACGCATACGCATCGGCATGCGTCGAAAGCTCGAGCAGAAACTCGTTGGTCCCATCGAAATGCAAGTGCTCCGCGGCATCGATACCAAGCTCAACGAGCTTTCGATGGTTGACCTCGAAGCCCATCTGGAGCGGAAAACCGTCAGCGTTATCACGCAGCAGCTCAAAGGCATCCCACATCTTGTCGTAATCAAAATAGGGATCACGGCAGTGAGGAGTGCAAACGATTCTGGTTACACCGGCCCGCTTGGCAGCCTCGAGCATCGCCAAGCTCTCATCGAGATCGGCGGCGCCGTCGTCTACACCCGGCAAGATATGGCAATGAATGTCACGCATAGGTCAGCCTTAATCAACTAAACGTTTGCTCGGTTGGTGAAGATGCCCTTTTTGGAAGTCCCCTGATCGTCGGAGCCCTTCTTCACCTTCTTACCGTCCTTGGTGTAGTAGGAGTAGTAGTACTCGCTGGTCTCGGTCTCGCAGTAGTTCATAACGGTACCGATGAGCTTGACCTTCTCGGACTTCTTAAGCTGACCGATGGCGTTGAGCGCCTCCTCGCGCTTGGTGAAGTCCTCACGCACGACAAAAAGCGCACCGTCGGTCAGACTTGCGATCTCGGCAGCATCGATGAAGGTGCCGACCGGGGGAGCATCAAAGATGACGTACTGGAACTTGGCGGACAGTGCCTTTACCAGCTTGGCAAAGCGGTGAGAGACGATGATGTCGGCAGGATTGGGAATATGCGGCTCGGCATCGAGGAAGTAGAAGTTCTTCTGACCCGTCTCGACAATCGCCTGGTCAATAGAAACCTGCTCGGAAAGGACTGCATAGAGTCCGCCGCGGGAGCGGACGCCGAGCATATCGGCAAGGGACCTGCGACGCATATCAGCCTCGACCAGCAGGACGCTCTTGCCGCTGGTGGCGATAGCCTGGGCAAGGTTGATGGAAACCGTAGACTTGCCCTCGTTGGGAATCGAGGACGTAACGGTGATGGTGCGAATGGGGTCGTCCACGCTCGCAAAGCGGATGTTGGCCAGAAGGGTCTTGGCGGCATTCTGTACAACGAGCTTATCGGTGTTCTTTGCCTTAGCCATGCCTATTTACCACCTTTCATAGCCGGAATTCGGCCAACAACGGGAATGCCCAGGAGCTCTTCTGCCTCTTCGGCACCGCGGATGCGGGTGTTGAGCATGTCTGCCAAAACGACATAGGCAACTGCGATAAAGATGCCCGCGAGGAACGCGACAGCAACGTACAGCATACGCTTGGGGCCGCTGGGGACTTCGGGAGTCTTAGCCTCGTCGATAACGTTGATGCTCTGGGCAGCGCCGACGTTCTGAGCGACCGTACTCACCGAGCTGGCCATGGCCTTTGCGACCTTAGCCGTCTCCTTGGCATCGGTGCCGGTAACCGAAAGCGTAATGACACGCGTGGTGGTCTCGGAGGAAACAGACACCTTGTAGTCATCCAGGTCAGCAAGGCCCAGCTCATTGGCAGCACCGCTCTTAACGCTATCGCTATCCAGCAGCGTGGCGATATCGTTGGAAAGCATCTGGCTCGCCGAGAGATCGTTGTAGCTCATCTGACCGCTATCGTCGGTTTTGGCGAGAATGTACATGCTCGTCGTCGCGGTGTAGGTGTTGTCCATCGCAACGAAGGACACGATGCCCATGGCGATCGCGCAGACCACCGGAAGGGTGATGACCAGCTTAAGGTGCTTCTTCAGCAGCTGGAACAGTTCGAGAAGGGTCATGCAGCTTGCCTTTCATTTCCCCAGTTCGGATTGACAAAACTGTCCGTATGTTATCGCATCTTTTTACCGAGACCAAACTCTATACATAAGAAACAGGCTCTCCTGTAAAAATGTCGGAAGCAATCGTAAAATTGCACAACAACGCCGCACCCGAAAGTCAAATGCGGCGTCTGCATCAATATCTATGTTGTATCGCTATGCGAATGGCTCGTCCTGCCGTATGGGAAACGTCACCGTAATGGTGGTTCCCACGCCCAACTCGCTCGACAGATCGAGCGTGGCGTGATGATACAGGGCCGCATGCTTGACAATTGCAAGCCCCAGACCGGTTCCGCCGCGCGCCTTGGACCTACTCTTGTCCACGCGATAGAACCGCTCAAATACCTTGCCCTGTTCTTCAGGCGCGATACCGATTCCCGTGTCGGCGACCGCAAGGAACGGATGGCCTTCGTCGTTGGTGCCGCACTGCAGCGTAACCGCACCGCCGGGTCGATTGTAGCGGATGGCGTTGCTCGCCAGATTATAGATGAGCTCGTCAATCAAGCGCGACACGCCTTCGATGACCACAGGCTTGGTCTCATGACTTATCGTCACATTCGCCTGACGGGCGACCTGTTCAAGACGCTGCTCAACCGCGTAGATGGCACGCGAGAGCTCAATAGGCTCCGTGGAACCAATGGGCACCGCCTCGCCCTCAGTTGCACGCTCGGCCTCGTCCAAGTTAGACAGCGTAAGGATATCGTTGACAAGCGCTGCCAAGCGGCCCGCCTCACGATAGATGCGACCGCCAAAGTTGCGCAGGTTGCCCTCGCCCTCGACCATGCCGTTTGCGATGAGCTCGGCATAGCCCGAAATCGCCGTAAGCGGCGTCTTGAGCTCATGGGTGATATTCGCCGTGAACTCGCGGCGCATACGGTCGTTGTCCGCCAGCACCGCCATTTGGCGCTTGAGTTCCTGGCGCTGCGACTCGATACGCTCAAGCATGGGGACCATCTCGGCATAGGCGTACTCATAGCTACGGCGTGGGTGGTCCAAATCCACCTCTTGCAACGGCGCGATGATGGCACGGGACTCGCGGCGCGCCATAAAAAACGAGAGTACCGCACCCGCTGCTGCGATAAGCAGCATCGGCGCCACCATCGACAGCAAAATCGCCGCAACGCCAGGCTGGGCCTGCGCCAAGCGGACAACCTGGCCGTTATCAAGGGCGACGGCGCGATACAGCATAATCTCGTCGAGCGTAGAGCTTGCGCGCTCCGCGGAACCCAAACCACTCTCAAAGGCCTCGATGACCTCGGGGCGATCGCCATGGTTGGGCAGTGTGGAAGGCGACGCCTCGTTGTCGTAGGCAACCGATCCATCCTTGTTAATCAGCGTGATGCGCAAGTCCTCGCGATCGAGGCTACGCAAGAACGGGATGGGCTCCTGCTGCTCGTCGAGGGCGGCAGCAATGAGCTCGGTTTCCTGCGCCAGATTGGCACTCGTGGCATCCGCCAAGGTGTTTTGCACAAAGAACGCACCCAGCACCGTAAACGCCACGATAACCGCCATGGCGCAGACAAAGATCGTCACAAAAACGCGGTGCGACAGCGTATGTTTTCCCTGGGGGGCGAAGACCACGGGTTACTCCTCCGATGCGGTGGCCGCGGTGTCGTCACCTTCGGCACCATCACCGGCAGAAGGCTCGGCCAAGCGGTAGCCCACGCCGCGCACGGTCTCGATGGCGCTGGCATGCTCGCCCAGTTTTTGGCGAAGCGTCTGCACGTGCACGTCAACGGTGCGCGAACCGCCGTCGAAGTCCCAGCCCCACACGCTCTGCAGCAACGACTCGCGGGTAAAAACCACGCCGGGCTTGCGCATGAGGTACTCGAGCAGGTCGAACTCGCGCAGGGTGAGCTTAAGCGGCTCGCCGGCAACGGTCACCTCGCGATGGCTGGGCGAGAGCACGATGTCGCCCACGCTGAGCACATCGCTCGCCTGCTTGACCATGCCGCCGCGACGCAGCAGTGCGCGGCAGCGGCTCGCAAGCTCCATGAGCGAAAACGGCTTAGTCAGGTGATCGTCGGCACCGCCATCGAGCGCCATCACCTTGTCGAGCTCGGTATCCTTGGCGGTAAGCATCATGATGGGCACCGTCGCCGTCAGGCGATCGGCACGCAGTCGACGCATAATCGCCAAGCCATCGGTATCGGGCAGCATGATGTCGAGCAGGACGGCATCGGGTACCCGTCGCGCCACGGCAGCCTTAAACTCACCGTCGCACGAAAAGCCTTCGGCCTCAATCCCCTGCTTGCGCAGCGCATAGACCGTCAAATCCCTGATGTTGTCATCGTCCTCGACGTAATAGATCATGTTGAACCCCTTTGCGGCCGGCATGACCGCATCTTAACCCTAAAGGTACCTTTACTAGATGGTATCAGCCAAAACGTCCCGTCAAATAATCCGCCGTGCGCGGATCGGTCGGATTCTTGAAGAGTTGCGCGGTGGGCGCGTGCTCCACCAACTCACCCAGCAAGAAAAACGCGACCGAGTCGGAGATACGCGCCGCCTGCTGCATATTGTGCGTAACGACCACGAGCGTACAGACCTCCTTGAGCTCGCAGGCCAGCTGCTCAACCACCAGCGTCGACACGGGGTCGAGTGCCGAGGTCGGCTCGTCCATCAGCAGAATGTCGGGCTGCACGGCAAGCGCGCGGGCGATGCACAGGCGCTGCTGCTGTCCACCCGAAAGACCCAGGCCCGACTCTTTGAGCTTGTCCTTGACCTCATCCCATAGCGCAGCACGACGAAGGGAGTCCTCGACCAGCTCATCCAGCACAGCGCGATCGCGCACACCCATGCCGCGCGGACCATACGCGACGTTGTCGTAGATGCTCATGGGAAACGGGTTGGGGCGCTGGAACACCATGCCCACGCGCTGGCGAAGGCGGCAAATGTCGTAATCGCCCAGGATATCTTGACCATCGAGCGCAATCTTGCCCTCGATGCGGCAATCCTTGATGCCGTCGTTCATGCGGTTAAAGCAGCGCAGCAACGTCGACTTGCCGCAGCCCGATGGACCGATGAACGAGGTGATCTGCTTGTCGCGGATCTTGATATTCACGTCCTTGAGCGCATGATGGTCGCCATAGAACAGGTCGAGGCCCTCGACATCGATGCGCGTCGGCGAGGCGGCAAGATCCTCTGCCGTGGGGCGAGTCGCATCCCCAACCTCGCGCTCGCGCGCGGCCTCGGCCTGCGCTTTCATGAGTTCTTCAAGCTCCGTGGGCTCCACAGCCGCAGCAGCCGTCATACCGCATACCTCCACATCGATATCAATTCAGCAGTATCGATAGTAGGAATCGCGGCTCATATGCACGTGAGCGCATTGTCAAGTGTTTGTAAGGGCACACTGGCTATGCGGCGGGCAGCTCGATGGTGAATATCGTGTGTTCGGGCGTCGATTCACATGCAACGGTACCGCCGTGCGCGCATACGATCTCCTTGGCGATGGCAAGCCCCAGTCCAGCGCCGCCGCGATTGGTCGCACGCGCCGCATCCAGGCGATAGAACTTCTCAAAGATCTCCTTGAGCTTTGCCTCAGGGATGGGATCGCCCTGATTGATAAAGCGCACGCGCACGCCACCGCCGTCCCGGCGTCTGGCCTCGATCGTGATGGTCGAGCCCTCATAGCTATAGGCAACGGCGTTTTTCATGATGTTGTTGAACACGCGAGCCATCTTGTCGCCATCCACGAGCACCGTCAGGTCCTCGCGAATATCAACTTGGGCTTCCTTATGCTGCTCGTTGAGGATGGGATAGAACTCGTCAGCCACCTGAGCCAGCAGCAACCCCAGATCAACATAGCCGCGCGTGAGCACGATATCGTGGAAGTCAAAGCGCGTGATATCGAAGAACTCTTCGATGAGCGCATCGAGCCGGTGCGCTTTGTCGAGAGCCACGCCCGTAAAGTGCGCACGTTGCTCAACCGGCAGCTCGGGAGCCTCTTGCAGCAGCGAAAGATAGCCCACCACACTGGCAAGCGGGGTGCGTAGGTCATGTGCCAAGTACGTGACCAGATCGTCCTTGCGATGAGATTCGTCACGCAAGGCCTGTTGCACCTTGCGCTCACGGTCACGCACGCGGTTAAGGGCGCCCTCGACCTCCAAGAAGTCGCCGTCGATGTTGTCCCAGGTGTCGGGGTGATCGATCAGGCGATCTTGAATACGAGCAGCCAGCACACAATCGGCATGCTGCTCGCCCTGCTCGTAGCCCTGGTAGTACAGGGCGCGGCCGCACAAGAACAGCACGCACGCGGCAAGCGCCAGCACAAAGCCAAGCATGTTGAATACAAAGCCGGCATCGAACAACACCGGCCCTTCGATGCCGCCGAGCGCCATGGCGCCAATCGCCAACGTCATGGCCCACGCGGCGCCGCCAATCACCATGCAGCGGCGCACGATCTCAAATCGATCGATTAGCAAAAAGCCGACAAGCAGCACCGCCAAGATTCCAGCGATGTTGTCGATGCCAATCAGCAGCAGGGTCAGCAAAAAGAGCAGCACCGTTGCAAGCGCGCGGTTGTCGACGACCGACCTCACGTATTCAAAGAGTCGATCGGGCACCTCGAACGCTTGCCTATCGTCTTTTGTCATATCAAGATCCTCACAAGCGAAAAGCGTTATTCGATGATGTAGCCGACGCCCCAGACGTTTTTGATAAAGCGCGGCTTTTGTGCGTCGTCGCCGATCTTTTCGCGCAAGTGGCGAATGTGCACCATCACCGTATTGTTGGAGCCGGGCATAAAGTCCTCGTTCCACACCGCGCGGAACAGGTCCTCCACGGCCACCACGCTGCCGCGATGCTCGACCAGATACAGCAAGATTGAATACTCGGTGGGTGTGAGGCGTACCGGCGCACCGTCCACCGTCACGGAACGAGCGTCGCGGTTGATCTCCAAGCCGTCGAGCTGAATGGTCGGCGACTCGGCCGCCTGCGCACGGCTACCGTAGCTGGTATAGCGGCGAAGCTGAGCGTGCACGCGCGCGATGAGCTCCAGCGGACGGAACGGCTTAACCACGTAATCGTCCGCGCCAAGCGAAAGGCCCTCGATCTTGTCTTGCTGGGCATCGCGCGCCGTCAGCATGATCACGGGATAGGTATGGCTGGAACGGATCGTACGCAGCAGCTCAAAGCCATCGATATCGGGCAGCATGACATCCAGCAGCGCCAGATCGAATTCCTGCTCCAAGATTGCCTTGGCAGCATCGGCCCCGCTATAGGCAATCTGGACATCAAAGCCCTCTTTGGTTAGGTAGATACCAACCAAGTCGGCGATGGCCTTTTCGTCATCAACTACCAAAATGCGCTCGTTCATGCGTGCTCCTCTCGCGCTCCATTATGCCCGAGGCGACGCACGCCACACACAACAAGCGTGGGTGATTAAGTCGGCCTTAAGCACCCTTGTGCCCGTTCGAGCGCGGATGTGGACCACGCACGCACGCGATGATCGCCGACGACGGCAAACGATATACTCTAGTTCCAGAAGAGACCATCCCGTCGAAAGCGAAACCTGTGAAGACCCTCACCTCTTTTGCAAAGCGCTCAGCCCAGCTTGCCGCCGGCTTTGTCTGCGCTATCGCCCTTGCCGCTGGCGTGCCCACCGTCGCTGGCGCCCAAGTGCTCACGACCGACAATGTTTGCGGCAAAACCGCCGATGCGCGCGGCATCTCGGCCGAAAACCTGCCCGATATCGATGCGACCAATGCCCTCGTCATGGGCAAAGACGGCACCGTCTACTATGGGCGCGGCGCCGATGGGCAGGTCAAAATCGCCTCGATCACCAAGGTCATGACCGCAATCCTAACCGTCGAGAATTGCAAGATGGACGAGAAGGTCACGGTGAGCAACGCCGCAGCCACCGTGGGTAATTCGACCGCCGGCTTGCTCGAAGGCGACGAGCTTACCGTGGAGCAGGCACTGCGCGGCCTGATGATTCCCTCGGGCAACGACGCCGCCATCGTGCTCGCCGAATATGTGGGCAAGAAAATCGACCCTAAGACCAAAGACGCCGAGGCCACATTTGTGAAGGCCATGAACGAGCGCGCTAAGAAGCTCGGCTGCACCGGCACACTTTTTGAAAACCCGCATGGTCTGGACTTTGATGAGTGGGCTGGCGATATGCACTCAACCGCACACGACGTAGCGCTGATGATGCAGGAGGCCATGAAAAACGACACGATCCGCGAGGTCGTAGCGAGCGAGGATTCCTGGATCGCGGTCACGGGCGCCGACGGCACCGACCATTCGCATTCCATGGACACGCATAACTATTTGCTGGGCCAAGATGGCAACATCGGCGGCAAGACCGGCACCACCGACGACGCGGGCTATTGCTTTACGAGCGCCTACAACCGCGACGGCGACGAGATCTACACCGTCGTTTTGAACTCCACCACCACCGACCAGCGCTTTACCGATACCGCAACCCTTGCCAATTGGTACTACGGTCACAAGGCGGCGGTCGCAATCGCCAACACGCAGGAAAAGACTGCCAACGGCAACCCGCTTATGGCGCGCATTAGTCAAACCGACTGGACGGATAAGACGATCGACGCCACGCTCGCCGATCCTACGGCGCAAGCGACCGTGTTTTCCCTTGCCGGCGAGGTGACCGAAAAGGTTAGCTACGACGATCTTTCGGGCACGGTGCATGTGGGCGACAAGGTGGGCAGCGTTACGCTCAAGCAGGACGGCACCAAGATCGCCGTCATGGACCTGGTTGCTGACGAGGAAGGCGCAGGGCCGAATCCCATTGAGTGGCTCCTTGTGAAGCTCGACCGCCTGGGCCGCCGCATCGACAACCGCCCACTTGCGGCAGAGAGCGAGACCGTCGCCAAGGCTCCTGAGGTGTAGAGCGCAAGAATAATCAGCCCACTGAAAGGAGGCGTCCGAAAGGATGCCTCTTTTTTTGAGGGTTCGAATCCCCAGCCTCCTTTCTCCACACAAAAAAGGGCCCCAAATGGGACCCTTCTTCAAATTCGTACTGGCGGAGAGCTGGGGATTCGAACCCCAGATGCCCTTTTGGGGCATACTCGCTTAGCAGGCGAGCACCTTCGGCCTCTCGGTCAGCTCTCCGTAACAGCCGTTCTATAGTAACCAAACAGCCAAGGATGGGCAAGAGGAAATTTTCTAATTGCCTAGCATCCTTTCCTCCTTGGAGGCTTCGCCTACCCCAGCGAGCGGTTGAGGGAGCCGAGCTCGTCGTTGCCCATGGTGCGCCACATTTGGAAGATGCAACCGCGTGCCAGGAAAAAGAACCCGTTGTCGACCAGTTGAACAGCGGCATCTGCCAGCTGATTCGTCACGGCGGACACTGGCGGCAGCTCGAGTCCAGCCTTGCGGATGGTCTCGACCGCTTCCTCGAACGTCGGAGGCTCGCTGACGCCCATCTCGTTCATAAGGCCCTGCATTTCTTCCAGCGCGCTACTGCCCGATTCCTCACCGCGCGGCACCAGACGGTAACAAGCCAGCGCCAGGTCGAGCTGATCGCAATTCCAATAGGCAAACGCCAAGCGATAGAACAGGTAGCCGATTGCAGAACGATCGCTGGCAATACGTAGGCCGTGGCGCGCCACCTCGATAATCTCGTCAAAGCGCTCCAGACGCGCAAGCACGTTGATGAGCGCAAAGTGCGATTGCATGGACGAGCGCGCCAGATCGTAAAGATGGCGCACCTCGGGCAGTGCTCGTTCAAAGTCCTCTTGCTCGGCGTAAAAGCTACAGATCTCGTGCTGGGCAAAGTACAGCGCATCGGGCGCACGGAGGATTCGCACAGAGCGATCTTCTTCCAACACCGGTAGCACCATGCGCACCAGCTGGTTGTCACAAAACTGCGTTTGAACCGGACCTGTCGCCAAAAGCTCGGCGACGGCGCACTTAGCCTCCAACTCCTCGACAAGACGGGAAAAGCCTTCAAAAGCACCTGTGCGGTCGACTTTTGCCTGATCGCGCAATTCAACAACACGGGCCACGTACGGGTCGTCGTCCTCTTCCATGACCTCCAACTCGTCAGCCGTATCGGCAAGCAGCAGATCGCGCAGCGCCGGCGGCAGCGTGCGATGGTCATCACGCGGACGAGCATGAACCCCCGCAGGCTCAATCGTCTCCGGAGCGGTTGACTCATACGCCTCAAGCACACGCTTGCACGGCATATCGTCCATATCCATGCTCTCAAGATCCTTGGCGACAGGCACGCAATCGGCCAGATAGGCCGCGCGCCCAAAGAAATACGTTGCGACAACGCGCTCGCCCTGCTCACTGTCGGGAGCAGTAATCTGCACATAACAGCGCGTGATGCAGGTGCCCGCGGCAAAACACGCTGCCGCAAGCGTGAGTGCCACGCGCGCATCGTGCTCCGTGGCCCAGATCGCGCGCGTGTCCTCGTCCAGCTCGCGCCAGGCGTCATCTTGAGCGTCGTATTCACGTTGCGGCATGGCATCAACGACAGAGCGTCCAAACCGAACGAGCATAATCCCCTCGGCAACGTTTGCCCGATAGGTATAGTCGAGCCGCGTGACCACGTTAAGCGCCTCAACGATTCGCGCAAAACGGGTGCGCACGTCCCACTCGCCGCCCGGTTGGCACGAAACCGTTCCCGGCTTTGCCCACGGGTTATCGCTCGAGGCCGTATCGAGCAGTCGGGGAACATCGTTGGTCGTCTTAGCGATATGCCACGAATCAAAGAGTGCACAGCCCTCAAGACTCGGCGAGGATGCCGCGGGGGCCAATCCAGCCCCGATGCGCTCAAGGATGCCGGAAAGACGGTTGAGACGGCACTCTATTGCAAGCAGCATGTCAATCTCGTCCTGGTCCAGCAGGCTACGATCAAAATTGAGATAGAAAAGCTTTGAGCGATCAATGCGAGCCAAGCTCATCTCGGACTTGGCAGCGATGGTGCGCAGGCGGGGCAAGTCAATTTCGCTCATAAGGGCGGCGGCATAGCGCTCGATACCGCTCGGATTCTCGGCATGGTCAACGCGGAAGAGCAGCGTCTCGATAGCATCGGGGAGCGGTGCCGTGTTAAAGCCCAAAAACACCTCGACCGGCTCGGGCAACTTTACGAGCTTGATCTTGTCGACAACATTTTGCATACCCTCGTCGAGTCCGCCGGCGTTCGCCGTGCTCGCAATGGCATTTTCGGAGTCAGCGAATATCACGTAGCGCAGGAACATCGATGCCATGAACTCGCCGTAAGGAAGGGCGCGGATCGAATTCCATGTCTCGTGGTCGGACTGCTCGCGCATGGGGCCTTCGGGAGAGCCGGCAGTTTGCGCACACGCGCGCATTGCACCGTTGGCTTTCCTTACCATAATCTCACCAATACTGGAATCCGACTCGTCAAGGACCAGTTCCATGTCGGGATCGTTGGGCAGCGGAGCCTCGCTGACGGGGCGGTCCACCTTGTACACCTCACCAGAAACGCTTACGTAGCCCAAAAGCGACACATGACTTTTGCCAACGAACTCGACGACATAACAAGATTCATGCTGATCCTCGCCAAAGAGTTTCCAGACCACGCCATATGAGCGTCCCGCAGGCTGCTCGGGCATCGCCGGAAAGCGCTTCTTGGGATCGAGAAACCTGAGCTTGTATGTCGGACGCTCTGCCACGAAATATCACCCTGATCGGTCGCTTGAAGAAGGAGTGGTCGCGAATAAGTCGCGACATCTACTCGAAATCTTACACGAGTCGACAGGAAATAGTCCGCTTTACGCCCGCGCCTCGACCGAGGTTCGAATCCATGCAGTGTTTACGTAAAAGAAAAGCCCCCGTTGCCGGGAGCTTTAA
>CAJLCM010000007.1:0-47897 GCA_905205145.1 uncultured Collinsella sp. | reverse complement strand
CGTGCGCTTGAACTGAGAAGGGGGAGGCCTCGCGGCCTCCCCCTTTTTTGCGTTTGTGTGGCATAAATGACTCATTTACGCCAGACGATTTAATTCTTTTTGGTATTGAGCTTTTATTTAAAGAAAATAAAACGAATAACAAGGGCAACTGCTATAGCCGCAATGATCAAAAGCAGGATTGTCATTCGATGCTGCTTGCGTCGTTTACTTGACGAAACGAAGATCGATTTTCCTTGTTTTGGCGTTTCGAGATAGCGAGCCGAATGCGTCAAGGTTTGCTTTGGTCGAGGACCTCTTTGTTGATGAGCGGCGGATGCTTTCAGTGGCTCCTCACTAGCTGCGCTGTTTTTAGATAATGGTGCGTCTTTCAGATATACAGGGTCTCCCGAGGCCACGCCCATATGTTTACGTCCCGTTTGGGCATCCTCGAGTGTTTGATATCGATTTCTCGTCACATACTCGGGCTCAGGATCATTAATGGGCTCTTGCGAGATGTGGGGGCGATAGAACCGTGGCGGCTGCGTGGAAGTATCTTCCCCCTGCGTCGGCATAAACATTTTGTTCTGGTTTTGGTCGTCCATGATGCCCTTTAGCTCGTTACCAACAACGTGTACGCGCTCATTGTAAGCCCCTTGCTATTTGCAGCTGCGAACATACTCGGTATTTAGGCTCTGGTTCAAAGAACCTTAACCTTATTAGAACCTGAGTCACACACACTTAGATATGCTTATAGTACTGGACTCAAAAAACTTTATAGTCGATGTATATATAAGCACTGTGTGGGCATATATAAGAGCGTCAAAAGAAGTCCCAGTCACCTGGAAGATGGCTCGGCAGTCCTAAAAGGAGTGGTAAACATGGCAAGCATGGTTCCTTATCGTTCGGTTTTTGGCGTTCGTCCTTCTGCTAGCTCGCTGTTCGATCTGTTTGATGATATGACCGACCTTGCAAACAACTCGATTGCTTCCAAGGCGTTTCCCGTTGACGTTGAGGATAAGGGCGACGGCTATGAGGTCAAGGCCTATCTGACCGGCGTCGCCAAGGACGATATCGATGTCGAGCTCAATGAGGGCCGTCTGTCCATTAGCGTGAATGTCGAGGAAGACGAGGAGAACGAGGGCAAGAACTTCCTGCAGAAGGAGTTCAGCTCGTACAGCGCGACGCGTGGCGTGTATCTAAAGGACGCTTCGAGCGAGGGCCTCTCGGCTAAGTACGCTGACGGCATCCTGACCGTTACGGTTCCCAAGATCGTCGAGAAGAAGAACGTTACGAAGATCTCCATCGACTAACTTCGTTGGTGTTCTGCGCTATTAAAAGACAGCAAAAGGGGCTGGGAAGCGATTCTCGGCCCCTTTTGCTGTCTAGGACAGTCTATTGAATGGTCGCCGGCTGATACTGACTCGCAGGGCGTATCGAGAGTTTTCGCGATCCTTGGAGAAGGGTTGCGGAGCTGCCGACCTCGTCATCCAGGGTTGCGGCCAGAGCTTTGGCATAGCTTTTGACGGTAAGGCTCGGACGATTGTTATCTTGGCTGATATGCATGGCAATGAGCTGTTCGGTGCGATCGGTAACAAGTTCGCGCGCGGCTTCGGCGGCTTGGCCATTGGAGAGGTGTCCCCTTGCAGACAGGATGCGCTCCTGAAGAAAGCGGGGATATTCTCCCTCGCGCAGCATGGTCACATCATGGTTGCTTTCGAGCGCAAGGACTCGACAATCTTTGAGGGTGTTCATGGCTTGGCTCGATAGCTCTCCGGTGTCGGTGGCAAAGCCGATGGAATCATCGAGGGCGTCGAATCGATAACCGACTGGATTGATGACATCGTGTGATGTTGAGTAGGTTTGCACGTGGATGCCGGCAATGGATAGGGCGTCGCCGGGATCGAATTCCTCGACAGGCAGATGCGAAAGATTTTCTTTGTTCGAAAGAGTGCCCCTGCTGGCAAAGAGGGGGCCGTGCCAGTGCTTGCACCAGACATCGAGGCCCTTGATGTGATCGCTATGCTCATGAGTAATGAGAAGAGCCGAGACGTTGTCTGTCGAGAGCCCCAGTTCTGCCATGCGCTTTAATGTCTCGCGGCGAGACAGTCCGTCATCGACCATAATGAGCCCCTGCGGGCCCTCGATGAGTGCGCAGTTGCCTTTAGAGCCACTGCCGAGGATATGAAGGTGCAGGCAAGACATAAGATTCCAAAGGATACAATGGGTGCGGACGAATAGAGGAGGAAGCGAATGCCAACGGTATCACAGCATTACGGACACCATGCCGTGCCTGGGGCAGTCGATGAGACCCGGACGAGGCAGCAGGCAGCTCCTGTCGTGCTCATGGTATCAGGCGGCGCGGACTCGACGGCACTGCTTCTTATGGCGTGCACATCAAAGCTGGATATCCAAGACGGACGCGGTGTTGCCCCCATTGCTCGCGAGCGCCTGCATGTGCTGCATGTAAACCATCATCTGCGCGGCAAGGCGTCCGATGGCGACGAGGCCTTTGTGCGTGAGCTTTGCGCGAAATATGGTTTACCGCTGTGCGTGGAGCACGCTTATTTTGATGGGGAGTCGGGCAATATTGAGGCCGCGGCCCGCGAGGTGCGCTATGCCGCGGCGCGGAGGTATGTTCGCGAGCTCTGCGCCCAGACGGGGGCACCGCGAACGGCGGCTCGTATCTGCACCGCGCACACGTCTTCGGATCGCGCGGAAACGTTTTTGATGAACGCGATTAAGGGTTCGGGGCCCGCTGGCCTATCGAGCATTCCTCGCCGGAGGAATATCGTGGTGCGTCCCTTGCTCGACCTAACTCATGGCGAGCTCGTGGGCTATCTACAGGTACATGGTCAGCCGTGGCGTGAAGACGAGAGCAATGAGGATATCTCGTATCTGCGAAACTACGTGCGCCATCGAGTGATGCCGGTGGTGGCGCAGCGCAACGCGAGCGTCTGCAAGACGATTGGCGCCGCCTGCGAGATCTTAGGCGATGAGGACGCGTTTTTGTCTCAGCTTTCGGCACAGGCGTTTCGAAGCTGTCTGCGTAAGGAGGCGGCGGGCGCGCTGGTGCTCGATGCCAGGCGCCTTGCTGCGGCCGAGGTGGTAATCGCGCGGCGCATCGTGCGACTGGCGATTAAGCGCATCGATCCGGACGCTCGTCCAGAGATGCGACATGTGGAGCGAGTCCTTTCCTGCGTTGTCGAGGGCGCCGGCTCGGTCACGCTTCCGGCGGGGATTGACGCACGCATTGAGTTTGGCATGCTGGCGTTCAAGGCGCCGGCGGCTCGCGAGGGCCTGGTCGCGGACTGGGTTACCGTACCCGGTCGTTTGCCGTTGGGCGGGGGACGTATGCTGGTCACAGAACCGATGGCCGTTGAGCCGGGATGCGATATCGTGCGCCGCGCCCGTGAGCTTGCAGCTGCCGGGGAAGTGACAGCTTTGGTAGACGCGGCTGCCCTGGGTTTTGCCGACAGCGATAGTGAGCGGATCCTGGCGGGCTCGCGTGGCGAGATCCCTGCCGAGGCGCGATTGGCGCGCCTGTGGGTGGACGGTCCTGCACCGGGAGACGTGATGTGCCCGTTAGGGATGAGTGGTCGAAGCAAGAAAGTATCCGACTTGCTAGGTGAGGCTCGCATTCCCGTTTCCGAGCGCGCCGGCGTGCCCATGGTGAGGACGGCGCCGGGGGGTGCCGTGGTGTGGGTCGCCGGAGTTCGCGCGGACGAGCGTTTTAAGTGCACGGCCGCAACGCGCGTGGCATATCTGCTCCGCGTGGTCGATGCGGAATAGCGTCCCACGCCTGCTATTCTGTGCGACGTTGACGGTATTCCCGCGCTGATGGCGCACGGGCTGGTAAATTTACCCCGTGCGCTGCTAGAATGTGTAGTTCGCGTCCATACGGCGGTGTGTGGGCGATAAGCACAAGAAAGGGTTGTCATGGCTTCTCAACATCCGGATATCGAGAAGGTTCTGTTCACGCAGGAGGATATCGACGGTATCGTCTCTCGCCTGGGCGAGGAGATTACGCGCGACTACGCGGGTAAGGATCTGGTGCTGATTGCGGTCCTGCGCGGCGCCGTGGTCTTTATGGGCGACCTGATGCGTAAGATCGAGCTGCCGACCAACATCGATTTCATGGCTGTTTCGAGCTACGGCGACGGTGTGAAGTCCTCGGGTATCGTGCGTATCATTAAGGACCTGGATATCGACATCCGCGGTCGCGACGTGCTGATCGTCGAGGACATTCTGGACTCGGGCCTGACGCTCAAGTATCTGATGAAGAACCTCGAGAGCCGCAAGCCCGCTTCTCTGGAGGTCGCCGCCTTCCTGTGGAAGGACGTTGAGGACCGCGTCTCGGCCATCACGCCCAAGTATGTTGGAACCCATTGCCCCGATGCCTTTGTGGTGGGCTACGGCCTCGACTATGCCGAGCGCTATCGCAACCTTCCGTATCTGGGCATTTTGAAACCGGAGGTTTATTCGTAAGATGCCCGACGACCGTAACGATAACAATTCCCAGACTCCCCGGGAGCCTAAGATCCCGGGGATGCCCGGAGGCAAGAAGCCCACGCGTACGGGCTGGTTGTATTTTATTTTGGCTTGCGCGCTTCTGGGCTACGCCTTCTTTAACATGGGCTCCGGCTTTGCCAGCTCCAGCAATACCGTTAAGCTCGCGACGAGCGAGATGGTGAGCGCCATCAAGCAGGATCGCGTCGAAGATCTGACCTATACGGTTCAAGACGGAAGCGTGACGGGTCATTACTGGAAGACGAAGAAGGACAAGGGCGATACGAGCGAGCTCAAGAGCTTCTCCTCGACCTATGTCGGCTCCGATTCGCTTGCCGAGCTCATGGCGGAGCATCCCGATACCAAGTACATCGTCAACACCAACGATCCCGATTTTTGGGGCGACTTGGCGATGAGTGTGCTTCCGACGATCGCCCTTATCGCCATCATGTTCTACTTTATGCGCCAGATGATGGGCGCCAACAACAGGAACATGCAGTTTGGCAAGACCAACGCCAAGACCAACGAGGCCACACGCCCCAAGGTCAAGTTTGAAGACGTTGCCGGCGTGGACGAGGCAGTCGAGGAGCTCGAGGAGATCCGTGACTTTTTGAGCGATCCGGATCGCTATCGCAAGCTGGGCGCCAAGATCCCGCGTGGCGTGTTGCTGGTTGGCCCTCCGGGCACCGGTAAAACGCTGCTGGCCAAGGCCGTTGCCGGCGAGGCGGGCGTGCCGTTCTTTAGCATCTCGGGTTCCGACTTTGTCGAGATGTTCGTAGGTGTCGGCGCCAGCCGTGTGCGTGACCTCTTTAAGGAGGCCAAGTCCCAGGCCCCGTCAATCATCTTCATCGATGAGATCGATGCTGTGGGACGTCAGCGCGGAGCTGGCTTGGGCGGCGGTCACGACGAGCGCGAGCAGACGCTCAACCAGCTGCTGGTCGAGATGGACGGTTTCGAGGAAAGCGAGTCGGTCATCCTGATCGCCGCGACCAATCGCCCCGATATTCTGGACCCGGCATTGCTGCGCCCCGGTCGCTTTGACCGCCAGGTCACGGTCGATCGTCCGGACGTAAAGGGCCGCGAGCAGATCTTGCGCGTGCATGCCGAGAATAAGCCGATGGACGAGGACGTTAAGTTTGAGAAGCTCGCCCAGATGACCGTTGGCTTTACTGGTGCCGATTTGGCGAACCTGCTCAACGAGTCTGCGCTGCTGGCCGCTCGCCGTCATCGTTCCGTGATTTCGATGGACGAGGTCGAGGAGTCGATGGAGCGCGTGATTGCCGGACCGCAGCGCAAGGGTCGCGTGATGACCGAGGCCGAGCGCACCACGATTGCCTACCACGAGAGCGGTCACGCCCTGGTGGGCCACATCCTGGAGCACTCCGATCCGGTCCACAAGATCTCGATCGTCAGCCGCGGTCAGGCTCTGGGCTACACGCTGCAGCTGCCGCAGGAGGACCACTTCCTCAAGACCAAAAACGAGATGCTCGACGAGCTCGCCGTGTTCTTGGGCGGACGCGTTGCCGAGGAGCTCATGTGCGACGACATTACGTCGGGCGCGAGCAACGACCTGGAGCGTGCGACCAAGATGGCGCGCGAGATGGTCACGCGCCTGGGCATGAGTGAAGAGCTGGGTACCCAGGTCTTTGGCGAGGCGCAGCATCAGGTATTCCTGGGCCGCGACTATGCCGATCACCAGGATTACTCCGAGGAGACGGCGCGTCGCATCGACATCGAGGTTCAGCGCATTATGCGTGAGGCCCATCGCCGTGCGGTCGAGATTCTGGATGCCCGTCGCGACCAGCTCGATCTGATGGCCAAGGTGTTGCTTGAGCGCGAGACTGTCGAGGGCGATGCCGTGAACGCCCTGCTTGACAACGAGTGGGACGCCTACCTTGAGCGCGAGGGCGATATCCTGGCGGCCAAGGAGGAGCGCAATGCCAAGGCGGCCGGTATGCCGGCCAAAAAGCGCGCGCCTCGCATGAGCGAGGAAGAGCTGGCGGCCGATGCCGCGGCCTTTGCGCAGGCGGCTATGCAAGAGGATGCCGAAGCCGCATCCGATGATGCTGACGATGACCATGCCGTCGTCGACGCCGACAAATAGTCTTTGTGGCGAAAGCCTCCGCGGGGAAACCTGCGGAGGCTTTTTCTTTTGAGCGATATGGGGCCGTCTGTTGATTGGGGACAGACTTAAATGAGCGTTTTCACGCATTTAAGTCTGTCCCCAATCAACATTGCTGCGGCACTTTGCTCGACTAAAGCGTACAATAGCGCCTATGCGAAAGGGGAACAGATGATCAACGAAACTATGTATGCTCGCGGTGCGGAAAGCTCCATCATCCGTGAGATTTTTAGCTATGGCATTGAGCGCAAGGCGCAGATCGGTGCGGAAAACGTATTCGATTTTTCGCTGGGCAATCCGAGCGTTCCGGCGCCGGCTGCCGTGGCTGAGTCGATTAAGAAGGCCCTGGAGCTGCCGAGTGACCAGCTGCACGGCTACACCCCCGCTCCGGGCCTGCCGCAATGTCGAGCAGCCGTCGCCGAATCGCTCAACCGCCGCTTTGGCACGAGCTATGAGGGTAAGGACGTCTTTATGACGGTGGGTGCCGCGGCTTCGCTCACCTGCACGCTCAACGCCGTTACGAACCCGGGCGACGAGGTTATTGTTATCGCCCCGTACTTTCCGGAGTATCGCGTTTGGATTGAGAAGGCCGGCTGTACGTGTGTTGAGGCGCTCGCCGATGAAGATACGTTCCAGCTGAGCGTGGACAACGTGCTCAAGGCGATCAGCGATAAGACGGCGGCCGTCATCATCGACTCGCCCAACAATCCGACCGGTGCCGTATATACACGCGACACGCTGACGCGACTGGCCAATGTTCTGCGCGAGGCCAACGCTCAGCGCGATCCCGAGAATCCGATTATGCTCATCTCGGATGAGCCGTACCGCGAAATCGTGTACGGTGCCGAGGTGCCTTGGGTGCCCTCGATCTACGAGAACACCGTGGTGTGCTACTCGTATTCCAAGTCGCTTTCGCTGCCGGGCGAGCGCGTGGGATGGATCCTTGTTCCCAATACGAATCCTCAGGCAGATCGTCTAATGCCCGCCGTTGCCGGTGCCGCCCGTACGCTGGGCTTCGTGTGCGCGCCGGCGCTCTTTCAGCGCGTAATTATCGACTGCATCGATGAGCCGAGTGACGTTGAGGCCTATGCACGCAACCGCACGGCGCTTACCGACGCACTAGCGGAGTACGGCTACACCTATGTTGAGCCGGATGGTGCATTCTACCTGTGGGTGAAGGCGCTGGAGCCCGATGCGAATGCGTTTTGCGAGCGCGCAAAGAAGTATGAGTTGCTTGCGGTTCCCTCGGACAGCTTTGGTATGCCGGGTTGGTTCCGCCTGGGCTATTGCGTGAGTTACGAAACGATTGTCAATTCGCTACCCGCTTGGAAACAGTTGGCGGACGAGTATCGTTAAAAGTAAAGCGCTCTGCCTACAATGTTTTACGTGAAACGGGGTTTGGTGTTAAGCCGGACCCCGTTGTCATGGACGTTGTGTCTTTGGGATGGAGTGGTTTTACGACTATCGAAGGCTATGCGTACAATGAATATAAGCGACGGCCGTGCCAGATAAGGAGACCTGATGCCCTACCTGCTTTCTTGTGACATTCATACCCATACGATGTTCTCTGCGCATGCATATTCGACCATTGAGGAGAATGTGTACTGGGCGGCAGAGCGTGGCCTGCAGGTGCTCGGATCTGCCGACCATCTGAGCTCTATGGTTACGGCTTGCCCCAATGACCTGCGCAGTTACCAATTCTTTATCAACCAAGATATCTGGCCGCGCATTTGGAGCGGCGTGATGGTGCTGCGTGGTGCCGAGGCCGATATCGTTTCGCTGGACGGAAGCCTGTTTGGCGAGGACACTCCTGTCACGCTCGATATCGCCGGCGATTCGTACAGCCGTCAGCATTCACTGTTCGATTTGGTTACGCGTAATTTGGATTATTTGGTTGCAAGCGTGCATAATCCGCAGATTGCTGAGGGTGCGACGCTGACCCAGGCGACCGAGATGTATATCAATGCCCTGGAGCACCCCAAGGTGTTCATGCTGGGTCACACGGGGCGTTCGGGCGTGCCGTTCGATATCGACGAGGTGCTGTTGGCGGCTAAGGCCAAGCACAAGATTATCGAGATCAACAACCATAGTCTTGAACACGGTGTCGACACTGAGCATTGGGTCGTATGCCGCAAGATCGCCGAGCGCTGCGCCGAGCTGGGCGTGGGCATTGGCGTTTCGACCGATGCGCACATTGGCATGGCAATTGGTAAGCTCGATTACGCTCGCAAGATGCTCGACGAGATTCACTTCCCGTTGGATCTGATCGTGACGCGCGATCGCGAGACGCTGCTGCGCGAGATGGCGGCAGCCGGCGTGTGCGACCTGCGCAAGGGGATATAGCGGAATTTTTAAACCAAGCGAAGGGGGCGGCCCAGACGGGTCGCCCCCTTTCTTGTCCCAAAAATCTACTGAGGTTGGTTAGTGGCGTTCGAGGACCGCTACGGTTTCGGTGTGGTCGGTATGGGGGAACATGTCGACGGGCGTGATCTTGAGCAGGCGATAGCCTCCGTCGAGGAGCTGATGCAGGTCGCGCTCTTGAGTCACGGGGTTGCAGCTGATATAGGTGATGCGGCGCGGCTTAAGCGCGCAGGCAGCTTCGAGGAACTCGGGGGTAGAGCCGGCGCGCGGCGGATCGATGGAAAGGACATCGACCCGCTCGTTGTTGTCGGCGGCATCTAGGATGTAGTCGGTGGCGTCGTCGGCCATAAACCAAGCGCTGCGGGTGAGGCCGTTGAGCTCGGCATTGCGGCGTGCGTCGGCAATGCCCGCCGGGTTGCGCTCCACGCCGAGCAGCATAATGCCGATCCCCTTGTTCTGGGCATCTTTAGCTGCGCAAAGACCGATGGTACCGCTACCGCAGTAAGCATCCATAAGCACATCGCCCTGCTGCAGGTCCATGCCGTCAATCGCGAGCTGATAGAGCTGCTCGGTCTGCTGCGGATTGGTCTGATAGAACGCGGTGGGGGAGATATCGAATTCGCAACCGAGCAGCTGGTCGCGCATGCACTCGGCGCCATATACAATGCGGGTTTCCTCGCCGAGGATGGCGTTGCCGGGACGTCCGTTGATGTTTTGGGCGACGGTGACGATGTGCGGATTGAGTGCGGCGACAGCCTCAAAGAACTCCTGCGCATGCGGCAAGTCGCGCTGAGCGGTCACGAGCGTGACCATGACCTGGTCGGTACGCCAACCGCAGCGGACGACGGCATAGCGAAGCAAACCAAGATGCTTGTCCTCATTAAAGGCGGGAATATGCAGCCGCTCAGCTTCGCGTGCGATGCCGTTGAGAATCTGACGGGCGCCCGGTGCCTCGACGGGGCATTCGGGTACGGCAACGATCTTGTGCGTGCCGCGCTCAAAGAAACCGCAACGGACGGCGCCCTCCTTACCGGGAGCAAAGGGAGTGGCAGCCTTATGACGAAAGCCACGCGGCGCAGGATATTTGCCCGGGTCGCCCAGGGTGACACCCATGCCACGAATAGGATCTACAGCAATGCCCTCACGCTCACAAAGCGAAGCAAAAAGCTCCTCCATAGCAGCCTGCTTGGCGGCGAGCTGCTTCTTATAAGGACGATTGAGCGCCGTGCACCCACCGCAAGCTTTCATGATCGAACAGGGAGACTTGGGGTCCACAGCCTTACGCGCAGACGAAACCTGATCTTTATGCGAGCGCTTGGAGCGAGTCTGAGATGCCTTATCCTCGTTCCGACGAGAGCCGGGACGCTTGGCCTTAGCCTTGCCCTTGGCCGACTTACCCTTTGCGCCCTGAGACGACTTGGATTTCTTAGAAGATTTTTTCTCTTCCGACCCCTCAGCTGCCTCGATCAAAGCACGACGAGCCTTACGCTCCGCACGAGATTCTGCCATCAATAACTCCACTAATTCATGAATTAAAAGCTGCAAGCATTGTACCGTGCCAAGCCAGCGGGCGATATGCAAGCGGCCATTTCCTGTCAGTGATAAGTTCAAGGACGTTTGCCCGCCGGGCACCGGGGCAGGGGTTAAGTTTGTCGCGAGTTCCGCACGAACAGGAGGCCACTTAATGTGGCCTCCGTCGTGAGCAGGACTGTAGAGCAGCAAACTTAACCCCTGCCCCGGTGCCCGGCGGGCAACCTATCCCTTGTACTCTATCAAGGTAAAGTGTATGATTCTGAACGTTACACGACTCACTTTACTTAACTAAAGTGCCATCAAGGGGGAATACCATGAATACCGATATGTCTCGTCGTCAGTTTGTTGGTCTAGCCGGTTCGCTCGCTACGGTTCTAGGTCTTGGCCTGGTAGGCTGCGGTGGTGGTGCCGGTAAGGGTTCCGCTGCCGGTTCTGCTGCAGCCAAGGACGTGAAGGGCGCTGCGGAGTCCAAGAAGCTCGTGGTGGGCTTTGATAAGTCCTATCCTCCGTACGGCTTTGTGGGCGATGACGGCGAGTACACGGGCTTTGACCTCGACCTTGCCAAGGCCGTTGCCGATAAGCAGGGCTGGGAGGTCAAATACGAGGCCATCGATTGGGACGCCAAGGATACGCTGCTTAACTCGGGCGCCATCAACTGCATCTGGAACGGCTTTACCATGGAGGGCCGCGAGGACGACTATACGTTCTCCGAGCCGTACATGCTCAATGAGCAGGTGCTGGTGGTCAAGAAGGATGCGGGCATCAAAGGCTGGGACGATCTTGCCGGAAAGACCGTGATTGCCCAGACCGATTCCGCTGCGCAGGATGTGCTAGAGGGTGACCAGAAGGATCTGGCGGCGACGTTTGCCACGCTCGACACGATCGGCGAGTACAACACGGCCTTTATGCAGCTCGAGAGCGGCGCGGTCGATGCCGTGGCTTGCGACCTTTCGATTGCCCAGTATCAGCTTACCGCCAAGCCCGATGCCTATACGCAGCTTGATGAGCCGCTGTCCAGCGAGCACTACGCCGTCGGCTTTAAGAAGGGCGACACCAAGTCGGCCGACGCCGTGACCGAGTCGCTCAAGGCACTCTATGAGGACGGTACGGTCAAGGACCTGTGCGATAAGTATTCAAGCTATGGTCTATCTTTCGATAATTGGGTGCTCAAGTAATGTCTATTCAGGTCATGATGCAGATGCTTGGCCAGGGATTCTTGGTCAGTTTGCAGTTGTTTGTGCTGACGCTGCTCGGGTCGATTCCGCTGGGAATCCCCGTGGCGTTCATGCGCATGAGCAAAATTGCGCCGCTTCGCTGGATTGCGCGCATCTATATTTCGGTGATGCGCGGCACGCCGCTCATGCTACAGATGTTTGCCATCTACTTTGCCCCGTATTACGTGTTTGGTATTTCGCTCACGCCCGATTCCAAGTGGACGGCGTGCGTTGTGGCGTTCATCATCAACTACGCCGGTTACTTTGCCGAGATCTATCGCTCGGGCCTGCAGTCCATTCCTCGCGGTCAATACGAGGCTGCCGAGGTGCTGGGCTATTCGCGCGTGCAGACGTTTCTGTATATCGTGATGCCGCAGGTCGCCAAGCGCATTCTGCCTGCGATGGGCAACGAGATCATCACGCTGGTCAAGGACACGTCGCTGGCGTTTGCCATTGGTGTGGGCGAGATGTTCTCGACGGCCAAGGCGCTGGTCGCCTCGCAAGTGAGCATGGTGCCGTTTGCGATTGCGGCGCTGATCTACTGGGTCTTTAACTTTGTGGTCGAGATGCTGCTGGGAGCCGCCGAAAAGAAGCTGGACTATTATCATGACTAACTCAGTGATGAAAATCGAAAGCGCGCGTAAGGCGTTTGGCGGCAATGAGGTGCTCAAGGATATCTCGCTCGAGGTCAAGCGTGGCGAGGTCGTGGCGATTATCGGGCCTTCGGGTGGCGGTAAGTCCACGCTGCTGCGCTGCGCCACGCTGCTCGAGACACTCGATGGAGGCTCACTCTCGTTTGGCGACCTTGCCGTTGCGACGGATGCGGGTTCGGGCGCGGTCTATGCGAAGGGCGATGTGCCCAAGCAAACGCGCTCGCGATTCGGCCTGGTGTTCCAAAATTACAACCTGTTCCCGCACTATACCGTGATGAAAAACATCACCGATGCTCCGATTCGCGTGCTCAAGCGTCCGCGCGAGCAGGCGGAAGCCCGCGCTCACGAGCTGATTGCGCAAATGGGGCTGACGGGCAACGAGAACAAGGTGCCGTGTGAGCTTTCGGGCGGTCAGCAGCAGCGCGTGAGTATTGCCCGCGCCTTGGCGCTCGACCCGGAGATCCTGTTCTTTGACGAGCCGACCTCGGCACTCGATCCCGAGCTGACGGCCGAGGTGCTGCGTGTCATTAAGGACCTTGCCGCGCAGAATATGACGATGGTGATTGTGACCCACGCAATGCAGTTTGCGCGCGATGTTGCCGACCGCGTGGTCTTTATGGATGGCGGTCGTATTGTCGAGGAGGGTCCTGCCGAGCAGGTCATCGACCATCCGCGCGAGCAGCGCACCCGTGAGTTCTTGAGCCGTATCGAGGGATAGGCTCAGGTATTTACTCAACTATTAATTGAGGCGAAGCCGCCGCAGGTCTTACGGTCTGTGGCGGCTTTTTGTTTGCATCGATGGGGTTCAATAATCGCCTCACAAGCTTGTCTCTTCCTCTCGCCGCCTGTATTCATACGTGCGCCGAAAGGTATGCATGGACAGCCGCCCGTGAGGGTAGGGTGGTGGCATAGGACATTTGGAGGGTGAGTCGGCTCGGCTGCCGACCATGCTGCTCCCGGGACGGCACCGACCGCGAACTCTCCCCGTTGGCGTCGCGCAATGCGCGCGGCCCTGCAAGGAGGTCATCATGGGTGCTCCCAAGACCGGTAACGTAAGGAACGTGGTGCTCGTAGGCCAAGGCGGGGTGGGCAAGACTTCACTCGCCGAGGCCATGCTCCACCTTTCCGGCAAGACCGCCCGCCTGGGCGGCCACGACGGCACCAAGCCCACGCTCGACTATGACCCCGAAGAGGTCAAGCGTGCGTTTTCCATCTCGACGACCATTGCGCCGATCGACTGGAAGGGCGCGCGCATCAATGTGCTCGATGCCCCGTGCTACCCCGATTTTATCGGCGACGCCTTTGCCGCGATGAGCGTCTGCGAGACGGCTCTGTTTGTGGTCGACGCCGAGGCCGGCCCGCAGCCTACGACGGTTAAGCTCTGGTATGCCGCCGAGGACCTGCGCTTGGCGCGTGCGGTGTTCGTAAACCGCCTGTCGCGCTCCGAGGCCAGCTTTGCGACCACGATGGACCTGCTGCAGGAGCGCTTTGGCACGCGATTGGGCGCCGTGACCCTTCCCTGGGGCGAGGGCGAGGACTTTGATGGCATCATCGACTTGGTGCGCATGAAGGCGCGCCATTGCAACGGCACCGAAGCCGTTGAGTCGGAGATTCCCGAGGAGTATCGTGCCCAGGCCGAGGAGGCCCATGACCATCTGTGCGAGTTGGTGGCCGAGGCCGACGATGAGCTGATGATGAAGTACCTGGAAGGCGAGGAGACGCTGACGCAGGAGGAGCTTGAGGGCTTGCTGTCGAAGGCGATTGCCGAGCGCATCTTTGTGCCGGTCTTTGCGGGCGATTGCATCAAGGAGCAGGGCGTCAACTCGCTGATGGACGACATCGCGACGTACTTCCCGGCGCCGACCGACTACGGTGAGATGCCGCTCATCGATGGCGACTCGCTCAAGATTTCGAGTGACGATGATCGTCCGGTGGCGTTTGTGTTTAAGACCCTGGCCGATCCGCAGCAGGGTCGCATCAGCTTTATCAAGGTGCTGACGGGCACGCTTGAGCCGGGCCTTGAGCTGGTCAACGCCCGCACGCGCAAGGGCGACCGTCTGGCTCACCTGTATGTGATGTGCGGCCGCGACATGACCGAGGTCGGTCACGCCTATGCCGGTGACATTATCGTGGCACCCAAGCTGGCGGCCGAGACGGGCGATACGCTCTCGATTACCGGCAAGGTCGAGGCTGCGGCGTTTAAGTTCCCCAACTCGCAGTACCGCATTGCCATCGAGGCCGAGAATCGCGGCGACGAAGAGAAGCTCTACACGTTTATCGAGAAGGCCTGCAAGGCCGATCCGACCATGAGCATCGATCGCGACGAGGAGACGGGTCAGACCATTATCTCTGCCGTGGGCGAGGCGCAGGTATCGGTGCTGCTCAACCGCCTGGAGGACCGTACCAAGGTTGCGGCCAAGAGCGTGCCGATCCGTATTCCGTATCGTGAGACTATTCGTCGCACGGCGAGTGCCCAGGGCCGCCACAAGAAGCAGACTGGCGGCGCCGGTCAGTATGGCGACTGCTGGCTGCGCGTGGAGCCGCTCATTGGGCCCGACGGTACGAGCGACGGCTATGAGTTTGTGGACGAGGTCGTGGGCGGCCGCATCCCGCGCTCGCTGATTCCCGCCGTGGACAAGGGCGTTCAGGAGACCATGAAGGACGGCATTATCGCTGGTTATCCGCTTACGGGTATCCGTGTTGCCGTGTATGACGGTTCGTATCACAGCGTCGACTCCAACGAGATGGCATTCCGTGCGGCGGCCCGCATCGGCCTGCGCAAGGCGTGTGCCGACGCCGATCCGGTGGTGCTGGAGCCCATCGAGGAGGTCACGGTGACCATCCCCGAGAGCTATGCCGGCGCCGTGATGGGCGACATCTCCGCCTCGCGCGGTCGCGTAACGGGTATGGAGACCGACGAGCGCGGCGATACCGTGGTCATTGCCCAGGCGCCCCTTGCCGAGCTGACGGATTACTCGACACGCCTGCGTTCCATCACGCGCGGCACGGGCGACTTTACCATGAAGCCGGCTGGCTATGAGCAGGTGCCCTACGACGTTCAGGCCAAACTGGTCGAGCGCTACGAGGAGGGCCGCGCTAAGTAGCGCGTGGCTTTGCCCGTAATATACATGTCGATGCAAGGGCCGCTCTGGGTAATCCGGAGCGGCCCTTTTGATTTCTTGGGGACGGAAAGGTTGCGGATCAATTTGGATTCGTAGACGGTAAGCTACTCTCCAGATGCCTGGTTTTTGCCAGTGGTGTAGTCAATCTGCACGTGGGGCTGCAGGTTGTAACAGTACACGTGGAAGCAGAGCGTCTTGCCGTGATCCTCGACGGATTGCGCCTCGAGGCGAACGCCGCGGCAGACGAGCTCCTCCTCGTTGTACATGGGCGTGACGCGGTAGAGCACGTGGTTGCCTGTCTCGCGGATGTAGTTGAGAACTTGCTCTTCAAAGGGCAACATACCCGTCTCGTTGAGATAGCGCGTACCGGTGAGCAGGTTCTTGCGGTTGGCGTTTTCGCCACAGAGCGACCAAGCGATGAGGTGGCAGCGGTTGTAGAGGCTTTCGCCCGGAATAAAGTCGTAGCGCTGCTGATGCCAGCCGGCGGGGTGGATGCGCGAGATATCGCCGCGCTTGCCTTGCCCGAGCGATTCGGGACCCACGCAGGCGAGCGCCTTGCGGGTGCGGCCGAGGCTGTCGAGCTTGGAGAATTTCTTAAAGCAGCCCTCTTCGGTCGCCCGCTCGTACTCGGCGAGCGTAAACGACGGCGTGCCGAGCGAGTGCGTGCTGTCGGCGCGAAGGGCGACGTAAGGATTGCCGGCGTAGTCGGGGATGCTACTGAGATATACGCCACGGGCGCGCTCGAGGTCGGGGTTTTCGACTTCGTCGATGGGCGTGGCGGTGACGTCCGTTGCGGTGTCGTCATTGGATTCAGCGTCAGCGTTGGAGCTCGACGAGCTAGCCGTTCCCGATTCGAGCCGGGCGACCAGGTCCGCCTCGTCGTCAGTGCGGCTGGGGCTCTCGTTTTGCTTCTCGGCCAGGGCTGCCGCCTGCTCGTCGCTTTGCGGCGAGAGAAGCTTGGGTGCCCCGTCAACCGATCCCGTAAACAGGGCAAATCCCAGCACCACGGCGGTGCCGATGGAAAGTACTTGCTTGTAGGCGGCCTTGCGCGACATGATGGCTCCTGGCTAGTCGATTTCGAATCTATCAGTCTAGCAGGTGCATCCCTTGGGTGGTCGATCGACCGACCACTAAAAATGGGGGAGAGATGCTACCGAGAGCCGTGCCTCCAATAGGTGTGTCTCACAGCTTAGATTGAGGTGGAGCCGAGCCAATTGAGCTTGCATTCGAGAATGCGCTGCTCGCCGGGCGTGCTGCTGCCGTCGAGCAGCGCGAGAAGCATTTCGGCTGCCTCTCTGCCTTCCTGGTCGACGGGTTCTATGATCGTGGAGACGGTCGGGGTGGTGAGGTTGGTCCAGTCTTCGCAGTTGAGTCCCAAAAGACCGATTTGCTGTGGAAGTAGATGGGCCATGGGCTGAAGTGCCTTGTAGACACGGGGGAGTGCCCACTGATTTTGTACGAAGATAAGTGTGCGCTTGGCGGGGTTGAGCTTGTACTTAAAGTACTCGGTGAATTCATTGACCGACGGTTTGTTGTGGTCGATGGAAATGGCTTTGTAGATTTGTCCGCTGGCAGCCAACGCCTCGGCATACCCCTGAAAACGCTCCATGCGGGTGCGCATTTCGGTCATGTTGGCGGCGATGGAGAAAAAGTCCTCGTAGCCGGCATCGAGAAGCGCCTGCGTGGCATTGTATACGCCGTCATAGAGGTTGGTCTTGATCCAGCTGGTGCCCGGGCTGTAGATGGCCGCGTCAAAAAAGACAACAGGCTTACCGGCGCGCTTGATGCGGTCGTGGACGGCCTTGAAGTTGGCCGTGGGCTGGATGATAAAGCCATCAACGCCGAGCGAGAGCATTTTGTCGACATACATGAGCTCGGTCTCGGGGTTGAAATTGCTGGTGCAGACGACCGTCTGGTAACCCGCGGGGAGCATGACCTGTTCCATGCCGTTGAGGACGAGGCCCGCCCATTTGTTGGTGTTATCCAAGATGATGATGGCTATGACGTGGGTGTGCTTGCCGGTGAGTGTTTGCGCCTGGGCGTTGGGGATATATCCCAGCTCTTTTATAACGTGCGCGATCTTTGCCTGTGTTTTGTCGCTGAGCTTGTCTCGTTTGTCGTTGAGGTAATACGAGACGCTGGCTGTTGAAGTCCCCGCCTCGCGGGCGACGTCTGCGATCGTAACGCGCTGTTTGGCCACAGCGGCTCCTTTCGACAAATTGCGTTTCTTGGCACGGTGGTTCGCATTCGGGTTGCAGGAACGCGCTTCCGTCCGTCCTTTCGCCCTTCCATGAGTATGCAGCAATACCGTATTCGTGGGCTCCGAAATTTGTGGCGGGCATGCAGGGCTGCCGTCTACCGAGAAAATCAAATACTTCTTGACTTTTAAGAAAAGGGTCAAAAACGCAGGATTCATTTTAGGTTAAGCGTATAACTAAATTGCATAACTAGCGCTCTGACCTGCGCGTTTACCGAAATGAACTCGATTTATCGATGTTGGAAATCTATATTGGTCTTGTCGAAAAGACAGCAAGTCCAAACGGCAGGGGATGCTCCGGAGGCCTCCGCAAACGGTGTCTTGCGCACGCAACTCTATGAAAAGAGGGAAGCAATGAAGATCGTAGGCGTTGCCGCCTGTACTGTGGGTATCGCCCACACGTATATGGCCCAGAAGGCGATTCAGGATGAATGCGCCGCCCGTGGCATCGAGTGCAAGGTCGAGGCTCAGGGTGGCCTGGGTATCGAGAATGAGCTCACGCAGGAAGACGTGGACTCCGCCGACCTGGTCCTGGAGTCCGTCGACGTGGGTGTCGAGAACGAGGACCGTTTTGAGCAGAAGATGGCCGATGGCAAGTTCCTGAAGGTCGGCACCTCGGATGTAATCGCCGATCCGGTAAAGATCATCGACCAGGCCATTGAGATCATCAAGGCGACGGGTGGCGCCGTTGACGCGCCCAAGGCCGAGGCCAAGGCAGAGAAGAAGGCCGTCTCCGCTGCCCCGCAGGCCCCGACACCGGCGTCCAAGCAGTCTATCTTTGCCGATCCTGGCAAGACGCTGCTCAATGCATTCAATACCGGCGTTTCCTATTTTATCCCCATCGTCGTTATCGGCGGCGTGTTTCTTGCCTTCTCGCTGGCATCCGGTACCGCCGGCGCCAACGGCATGGAGGTTACGAACCCGCTGATGGTGAGCCTTAACACCATCGGCATGGCCGGCATCTCCATGATGATCCCGGTGCTTGCGGCATACATCTCCTACTCGATGGCCGGCAAGCCCGCGCTCGCCCCCGGTTTTGTCCTGGGCTACCTGGTCAACAACGCTGTCGTTACCCCTAACGGCAACAGCGTTTCGACCGGCTTCTTGGGCGCCATGATCATGGCGGTCATCTGCGGCTACTTTGTCCGCTGGATGAAGACCTGGAAGGTCAACAACACCATCCAGACCATCATGCCCATCCTGATCATCCCGATTCTGACCTCGCTTGTCCTGGGCATGGCCTATATCTACATCCTGGCCACGCCGCTTGGCTTTGTGATGGACTGGCTCACCGGCGTGCTCGGCAGCCTGCAGGGCGGTTCCGCAGTTGTCCTGGGTCTGGTCATTGGCGTTATGACCGCCTTCGATATGGGTGGCCCCATCAACAAGACCGCCTCGACCTTCACCATGGCCATCATGGCCTCCGGTATCTACGGTCCTAACGGTATGTTCCGCGTCGCCGTCGCCGTTCCCCCGATCGCCTGTGGCCTCGCTGCGCTCATCGCCAAGAACAAGTTCGATGACGCTGACCGCCAGATGGGCATCTCCGCGCTGTTCATGGGCTGCATCGGTATTACCGAGGGCGCTATCCCCTTCGCGGTCAAGGACCTCGGTCACACCCTGCCCGGCATTTGCATCGGCTCTGCCGTGGGTGCGGCACTTGCCGCCTTCCAGGGCATCGACTGCTACGTCCCGCACGGTGGCTTTATCGTCGCCCTTGCCACCAACAACGTCGCGCTGTTCTGCCTGGACATCGTGATTGGCGCCGTGGTCGCCGCTGCAATCCTGATTGCCATGAAGCCCACGCTCGATAAGCAGGCCAAGTAAACCTTTAAGGACTCCGGTTGTGCGGAGGGATGGATTTGACTCCGCACAACCGCCCCTACACAACAAAATCCATCCGTACTGATAGGGCCCACATCTGGGTCCCAGGGAACTTTTGTCAAAAATCCTCTGGAGAAGGAGAACAAAATGTCCAACCTCACCATCCGTCAGGCCGTTCAGGGCATGCTCAAGCTGCAGGATAGCGGCGATCACGCAACCATGGTCGGCATTGGCCCCATGAGCCCCAACCTGATTCAGGCCGTGTTCGAGCTTGCCAAGGACGAGGATTTCCCGCCCATGTTTATCGCCAGCCGCAACCAGGTCGATATGGACGAGATGGGCGCCGGCTACGTCAACGGTTGGGACCAGACGCGCTTTGCCGCCGACATCAAGAAGGTTGCCGACGAGGTGGGTTACACCGGTCCGTACTACCTGTGCCGCGATCACGGCGGTCCGTGGCAGCGCGACGAGGAGCGTAACGCCCACCTGCCCGAGGACGAGGCCATGGAGCTCGCCCGCAAGTCCTTCGTCGCCGACATGGAGGCGGGCTTTGACCTGCTGATGGTCGACCCCACCAAGGACCCCTATCAGATCGGCAAGGTTATTCCGCTCGACGTGGTGCTTCGCCGCACGATTGATCTTATCGACTACCTTGAGCAGTACCGTCGCGAGCATAACCTGCCCGAGGTTGCCTATGAGGTCGGTACCGAGGAGACCAATGGCGGCTTGACCTCTACCGATAAGTACGAGGAGTTCATTTCTCAGCTGCAGCCCGAGCTCGAGAAGCGCGGCTGCCCCATGCCCACCTTTATCGTCGGCCAGACCGGTACGCTCACCCGTTGGACCGAGCAGGTCGGCCATTACAACTTCAAGAATGCCCGCGAGCTCGCCGACATGGCTAAGCGCTACGGCGTGGGCCTGAAGGAGCACAACGCCGACTATCTGGACGACGCGACGCTGCTCGAGCACATCCCGGCACACGTGACCGCCTCCAACGTTGCTCCGCAGTATGGCACCGAGGAGACCCGCGCCTACCTCAAGCTCTGCGCCACCGAGCAGATCCTGGTCGACAACGGTCTGTGCGATGACCCCTCCGACCTGTATCACACCCTGCTGGTCAAGGCTATCAAGACCGAGCGCTGGCGCAAGTGGATGACTGGCGACGACGTCAACCTGCAGGTCGACGACATTCTTGCCGACGATGAGCTCAGCCTGAAGATCCTGGATGTCTCCGGTCACTATGCGTTCAACGATCCTGAGGTCAAGGAGCAGGTCGAGAAGCTCTACCGCAACCTCGCCGCTCAGGACATCGACGGCAAGCGCTTTGTCATCGAGCACATCAAGCGCCCGATCAAGCAGTACGTCGTCGGTCTTAACCTCAAGGGCGTCACGACCCGCATCGAGGCCGCTCTTGCCGAGTAAGTAGCTTTTCCTACGCGACGCCGGGCCTGGGGCATGTCCCAGCTGCAGGCCCGGCACATGGGACAAAGGGGCAGTCCCTTTGTCCCATTCTTTTGAGTTTTAGCTTCCTTTGAAGGGGTTCACCATGAAGTTCTTTATCGATACCGCCAATCTGGACGAGATTGCCGAGGCCAAGAGCTGGGGCTGCCTGGCCGGTGTTACCACCAACCCGTCCCTGTACGCCAAGACCGGCGGCAAGCTTGCCGACTTTGAGCCGCATATGCTCAAGATTGCCGAGCTCTGCGAGGGCCTGCCCGTGTCCGCCGAGTCTACCGCGACCACTGCCGAGGGTATGATCGAGGAGGGCAAGCGCCTTGCCGCCCTCGCCCCCAACATCGTGGTCAAGCTTCCCGTGTGCGAGGCCGGCCTTGCCGCCTGCCGTGCGCTGGCCGATGCTGGCGTGCGCGTCAACATGACGCTCGTCTTCTCGCCGACGCAGGCCCTTATGGCCGCCAACGCCGGTGCTCGCTACATCAGCCCGTTTGTCGGTCGTTTCGACGACATCGCCGAGGACGGTATCTCGCAGCTCGACAACGTCGTGACCTGCATTAAGAACTACGACTGGACGGGCAAGAACGTCGACGACACCGTCGAGATCATCACCGCCTCGGTTCGTACGCCCAACCACGTAACCCAGGCCGCGCTGCTTGGCGCCGATATCGCGACCGTGCCCATGGCAGCCCTTAAGAAGTGCCTGCACCATCCGCTGACCGATCAGGGCCTTGCCTCGTTCGAGGCCGACTGGCAGAAGGTCGTCGCTCAGGCTTAACGAGTGGATTGCCCCGGCATCGTGTCATCCGGTGCCGGGGTTGTTCTCAAGAGAGGAATTCGTATGACCAACCAGGAGCTGGCGAAGGTCGCCAATGAGGTCAGGAAGGGTGTCGTGACTGCGGTTCACGCGGCCAAGTCGGGACACCCGGGTGGATCGCTCGGTGCTGCCGACATCATGACGTATCTGTACTTTGAGGAAATGAATATCGATCCTGCCGACCCTCACAAGGCCGATCGCGATCGCTTTGTGCTCTCCAAGGGTCACGCGGCGCCGGGCCTGTATTCGGTGTTGGCAAATCGCGGCTATTTTCCCGTCGAAGAGCTCGAGACGCTCCGCCATATTGGCAGCCGACTGCAGGGCCATCCCAACATGAACGACGCCCCTGGCATCGATATGTCCACCGGATCGCTCGGTCAGGGCATCTCTGCTGCAGTTGGAATGGCGCTTGCCGCTAAGCACTGGGGCGACGGCTACCGTGTCTACACGTTGCTGGGCGACGGTGAGTGCGAGGAAGGCCAGGTGTGGGAGGCGGCCATGTTCGCCGGCAACCATGCACTCGACAATCTTGTTGCCGTCGTCGACCACAACGGCTTGCAGATTGACGGCACGATCGATGAGGTCAACTCGGCCATGCCGCTCGCTGACAAGTTCCGCGCCTTTAAGTGGCATGTGATAGAGCTAGCCGATGGCAACGACATGGCGCAGATTGAGGCGGCTTTCGCTGAGGCTCGTGAGGTGACCGGCGTGCCCGTCGCTATCATCGCCGAGACGGTGAAGGGCAAAGGCGTCTCCTTTATGGAGAACCAGGTTGGCTGGCATGGCAAGGCGCCCAATGACGAGCAGTTTGAGCAGGCCATGGCCGAGCTCGCGGCAGCAGGAGAGGAGCTCTAATGGCAGAGGTCAAAAAAGTCGCCACGCGCGTAAGCTACGGCGAGGCGCTCGTCGAGCTGGGCAATGAGCACGATGACTTTGTAGTGCTCGATGCCGACCTGGCTGCCGCTACGCAGACGGGTAAGTTTAAGGCTGCTCACCCTGAGCGCTTTTACGATGCCGGCATCGCCGAGAGCAACCTGATGGGTCTTGCCGCCGGCATTGCGACCACGGGTCACGTCGCCTTTGCGAGCACCTTTGCCATGTTCGCTGCCGGCCGCGCGTACGAGCAAGTGCGTAATTCCATCGGCTATCCGCACCTCAACGTCAAAATCGGTGCCACGCATGCGGGCATATCGGTCGGTGAAGACGGTGCCACGCATCAGTGCTGCGAGGACATCGCGCTCATGCGCACGATCCCGGGTATGACGGTGATTGTTCCCGCCGATGACATCGAGGCTCGCGCATGCGTGCGCGCCGCCTATGAGTTTGAGGGGCCGGTCTACATGCGTTTCGGACGCCTGGCAACACCGGTCATCAACGATTGCGAGGACTATGAGTTCAAGATTGGTCGCGGCGTGGTCGTGCGCGAGGGGTCCGATGTGACCATCATCGCTTGTGGCCTTATGGTCGCTGAGGCGCTTGAGGCTGCCGAGGCGCTCGCTGCCGATGGTATCGATGCCGAGGTCATCAATATGCACACGATCAAGCCGCTTGATGAGCGCCTGGTGGTTGCCAGCGCCAAGAAGACTGGTCGTGTGGTCACTGCTGAGGAGCATTCGATTATCGGTGGTCTTGGCGAGGCCGTGGCCTCGGTGCTCGCGGAGCAGCATCCGGTGCCGATGCGTCGCGTCGGCGTGCGCGATGTGTATGGCGAGTCCGGCCCTGCGGTCGATTTGCTGCACAAGTACGGTTTGGACGCCGACGGCATCGAAGCTGCGGTCAGGTCCGTGTTGTAAGGAAGGTTTCCATGGGATTTGTATCTGCCAACCAAGTGACAATCGGGTATACCGCCGCCTCGCGCGAGGACGCCCTGCATTATTTGTCCGAGCAGGCCATCGAGCTCGGCTTTGCCGATGACGCATCTGCCGTAGAGGCCGCCTTCATTGCTCGCGAGAACGAGGCCGAAACCGGCCTTGTCGCCGGTTTTGCCGTTCCGCATGCCAAAAGCGACGCGATCCACACGCCGGGCGTTGCCGTGCTTAAACTGACCGAACCCGTTGAATGGCCGAGCTTCGATGGGGTGCCCGTCGATGTTGCGCTCGCGCTGTACGTGCCCGCCGGCGAAGCTGGAACCACGCACCTGCGCCTGCTCTCCAAGTCTGCCGTGATGTTGATGGATGCCGACTTCCGCGACAAGGTGCGTGCGAGCACCGACCCCGTTGAGATCGCGGAGCTCATCAATAGCGGACTCGAAGACTAGAACGGTCATCCCGTTCAATCAATTGATTCTTCTCCAAGGAAAAGGGCCGCGACGCCGTATGGGTGTCACGGCCCTATTTGCGTTTCCCCAGATAAAACCTGCCAAAATAAACCTGTCCCTTATTGACAGGTCAGTTAACGCAGTCCAGGTTGAGCATATGCGAGCGAGCGGGCTCCGGGTGCGGTAAGGTGACGTGAAACAAGCGGGCGCTGACCTTTTGGTCGCGCCCGTGAAGTTGAACGTCAGATTGCCGTGCCCGGAGCCCGCGCAGCGCCGAGCAGTTACGCCGTTTGTAAAACGGCGTAACCTAAAGGTTCATGTTGCCGTGGATGTAGGGGGTGACCTCGGGGGAGATATGGCCGCAGCCCAGCTCGCGCAGCGCGGACTCGATAATGGCGGGCAGCGGGGTCTTGCCCTTGTCGTCGACGGCGGCACCGCCGAGGGTGGCAATCTTGGCAACATCTGCGGGTGCGGCCTCGATATGCATGCAGCCGCCGACCAGGCGTGCGCGTACCTGTGCCAGATCAAGATCGTGCAGGTAATCCTCGCAGGCGCGGATTAAATCGACTTTCTCGCGCGTAAGCTCCTCGCCCGTGGGGACGCGGGTGGCAAGACATGCTCCCGCCGGTAGGTTCCAAACGGGATAGCCCCATGCGCGCAGCAGCTCGCGCTCTTCGTCCTTGGTAAAGCCGACCTCCATAAGGGGTGAGCGTACGCCGAGCTCTTCTGCCGCACGCATGCCGGGGCGGTAGTCACCGCGATCGCTTGCATTGCTGCCATCGATGACGGTGGGAAAGCCGAGCGACTTGGCGTGGTTGACGATGGCGGTAAAGCCGGCGTGCTTGCAGTGGTAGCAGCGATTGGCATCGTTGCAGGCTACTTGGGGGAGCTGCAACTGATCCACCGAAAGATTGAGTACGGGGAGCTTAAAATGCGGCCCCTCATTGGCCTGCCCATCAACGGACTGCTCAAACGAAGCCTGCTCGGGCGTGCCGATGAGCGGCGTGGTGAGATGGACGAGGAGGGTATTGGTAGGCATGATGCGGGCGCATACGGCGGCCAAAAAGCTGCTGTCAACGCCGCCGGAAAACCCGATAGCCACGCGTCCGTATGCCAAAAGCAGCTGTTCGAGCGCCGATAGCTTGTCTTGAAGCTCCTCTGCGGGTGCCGTGGTGTCTAAAATCATGAAACGATCCTTATCGTTGAGTACTCGATCGAAAACTATAATCCTAATGCGTTACTTGCCATAAGACTTCTATCTGTGTAACGAAAGTGCAATATGGTATATACGTTATATACAAGTTGCCAAATGCGGTAGAGTTGCAGCAACGTGACAGCGAGAGTCGATGGGGGACCGATATGATCAAGGCTGTTATTTTTGACATGGATGGAACGCTGGTCGATACCGAGCGTTTGGGGATTAAGGCCTGGAAGGCAGGCGCCGCTGAGCTGGGGCTCGCGATTGATGAAGCGCTGATCCATCAGTTTATCGGCCGCACGCTGCCCGATGTTATGGATATCCTCGATAAGCATTATGGCAGCCACGAAACCACCGAGGCGATCTATCGTCGCCACAAGGAGATTCGCGACGAGATGGTCAAGACCGAACTGGAACTTAAGGCCGGCGCCGCCGAGTGCCTAGACGAGCTGCTGGCTGCGGGCTATCACGTTGGTCTAGCGACGTCGTCGCGCCTCGTTACGGCCGAGCGCAACCTTAAGATGGTTGGCCTCTTTGACAAGTTTGAAACGGTAACGTGTGGCGAGGACGTCGTGCACGGCAAGCCCGACCCCGAGATGTATCTGCTCGCCTGCGAGCGCGCGGGCTTTGCTCCCGAGGAATGTGCCGTGGTCGAGGATTCGCGCAACGGCTGCGTCTCGGGCATTACGGCCGGCTGCCATGTCTTTGCCGTCCCCGATATCGTGCCGCTGCCGCAGGACGTGGTGGATGGCTGCGAGGCCGTGCTCGATACGCTGTTCGATCTGGCGGCGGCAATCAAGGCTGTGCGCTAGAAAATTGCGGCGTTAAAACGAGCGATTGCTCACGTTTGCGCTTAAGCAAAAGGGGCCCGGCAATGGTCGGGCCCCTTTTGCTTGAGCGGCGACTTAGCATACTTGCGGGCGTGCTACAGATATGCGCCGAGGTTGATGGCGGTGGCTTCGGCGTGGCTGCTTGCCTGGGTGCTGGCGCGCTCCAGCAAGAACGGGCGCACGAGTTCCTGGCGGTTGATGTCCTCGATGGCCGTGACCGCGGTGACGGTGCGCGCGGCAGAGCTGACGTGGATATGCTTGGTCTTTGTCGGGACCTTGTTCTCGATTTGCTCCATGAGCAATTGAACGCCCTTGCGGCCAATCTCGTAGCCCGGGGGCGCTACCGTAGTGAGCGGGACCGATCCGCTCCAAGCGAGCGGGTTGCCATCGCAGCCTGCTACGCGTACTTGCCCGGGGACAGAGATGCCCTTGTCGACCAGTGCCGAGATGACGCCCGAGGCCAACACATCGGTCAGGCCGACGACAAAATCGGGACGTTCGTCCGCGGGGCGCTCGGCGATTTGGGCACCGATGCCGTAGCCGTCGGCAGCGGTATTCCATTCGCCGGCGTCGATGACTTCGATCTTGATATCGGGGTGCAGGGCGAGCGCTTTATGAATGCCAAGGACGCGCAGGGTGAGTTGCATGAAAGCCGCTCTGCCCACAACGACGATATGGTGTGCACCGCGAGCGATGGCAAGCTCGGCGATGATGCGGCCCTGGGCCTCGTTGTCGGCCGCTACGTAGTAGCCGGGCTCGGAGCAATGGATGTCCAGATGGACGATCGGCACGGGCATCTTGGTCAGGGCGGGGTGCCAGTCGGGGGATGCCATGGGCTGAACCATGACGCCGGACATCTGGGTGCCCATAAAGTAGCGCAGGTAATGGTCCTCGAGAATATCGTCGTTATCGGCGTTGGCGATGAGCAAGTCGTAGCCGTGCTTGCGGGCCTCGTTGTGGGCGCCGCTGGCGATTTGGAGCGAAAAGCCGTGATCGAGACGGGGGAGCACCAGGCCAAAGGACTTGGTGGCGCCGCCCGCGAGCTGACGAGCGCTTTGGTTGGGCAGGTAGCCCAGTCGATTGATGGTTTCGTTAATGAGCTTGAGGGTCTCGGGACGCAACTTTTCGGGATGGTTGAGCGCGTTGGAAACCGTGCCCAACGAAACCCCGGCTTCGCGCGCGACGTCGCTGATTTTAACCTTTGCCATAGCGGCCCCTTTGATGCGTTTCAAGTACAAGCCAGATTGTAGCATCCCAAACCTTCCAAAAAGGGACAGGTTTATTTTGGCAGGTTTTATCTGGGCAAACGCTGTTGCCAGCGCGACCACCACGAAGGGGGCAGGCACCTTTGTGGTGGTTTGGACCGGCTGGACGTGTGTGCATCGAGTGGTATCTAAGTTGAGATACCACTTCTGGTATATCAGCTTGCGTTTGCGTGAGTACAATACTCGAACGTTATACGTCTCAGCGCCCCTTGTGCGTGGGCGTCTTGCAGTCACGCGAACGAAGGGATTTATCTTATGTGCGGAATCGTCGGCTACACCGGCTCTGATATTGCAAAGAACATCCTGGTCACGGGCCTCAAGCGTATGGAGTATCGCGGCTATGACTCCTCGGGCGTCGCGCTCGAGGTGGGCGAGGGCGCCGCGGCGCACCTCGATGTCATCCGCCGCGTGGGCAAGGTCGCTGGCCTGGAGAGCGAGCTTTCCAACATCGACAGCGACGCCACCTGCGGTATCGGCCACACCCGCTGGGCTACCCACGGCAAGCCCTCGGTCGTTAACGCTCACCCCCACACCAGCTGCGACGGTCGTATCGCCATCGTCCACAACGGCATCATCGAGAACTTCGCCGAGCTGCGCGAAGAGCTGGAGGGCCGCGGCCATCACTTTAAGAGCGAGACCGATACCGAGGTTTTCGCCCACCTGATCGAAGAAGCATATGCCGAGACGCACGACCTGATGGCCTCCGTGCGCGAGGCGTGCACCCACGTGGTCGGTGCCTATGGTCTGGCCGCCGTGTGCGCTGACGAGCCCGGCGTGATCGCCGTGGCCCGCAAGGATTCCCCGATCGTAATCGGCGTGGGTGAAACCGGCTCCTATGTTGCTTCCGACGTCATCGCGCTTATCGATGCCACCCGCGATGTCGTGGTGCTCGAGGACGGTCAGTTTGCCAAGCTAACGCCTGCGGGCGTCGAGTACACCGACGAGGCCGGCAATGTCATCGAGCCCAAGGTCACCCACATCGATTGGGACCTGGACATGGCCGAAAAGGGCGGCTATCCCGACTTTATGCTCAAGGAGATCCACGAGCAGCCGCGCGTCGTGCGCGACACGCTGGTCGGTCGTATGACGCCGGCCGGCGAGCTCGACATCGACGAGCTGGGCCTTTCGCTCGAGGAGCTCAACGACATCGACCGCGTCTACGTGATCGCTTGCGGCACCAGCTATCATGCTGGCCTCATTGCTAAGAATCTCATTGAGGGCTGGGCTCGCATCCCCACCGAGGTGGAGGCGGCCAGCGAGTTTCGTTACCGCAATCCCATCATTACGCCGACGACGCTTGTCGTTGCCGTGTCCCAGTCGGGCGAGACGGCCGATACCCTTGCCGCTATTCGCGACGCGCGCATCAAGGGTGCCAAGGTCTTCGGCATCACCAACGTGGTGGGCAGCCCCGTGGCGCGTGAGAGCGACGGCGTCATCTACACCAAGGCCAACAAGGAGATCGCGGTCGCCTCGACCAAGAGCTTTATCGGCCAGGTTGTGAGCCTGACGCTGCTGGCTTTGCTGCTGGCGCAGGTCAAGTACCGTCTGACCACCAAGCAGGCGCGCATGCTGTTCCGCGAGCTTTCCGATACGGCCGAGCAGATCCAGTGGATTTTGGATACCCAGACCGAGGCCGTGCATGAGGCCGCCCTGCTGTGCAAGGACGCGCAGTCGGCGCTGTTCGTGGGCCGTGGCATGGGTGCCGCTATCTCTTACGAGGGTGCGCTCAAGCTCAAAGAGGTCAGCTACCTGCACGCCGAGGCCTACGCCGCCGGCGAGATGAAGCACGGCCCCATTGCCCTGATCGACCCGGGCTTCCCTGTCATCGCCGTGGCCACCAAGAGCGCCACCTACGATAAGACCGTGTCGAACCTCATGGAGTGCAAGGCACGCGGCGCCAAGGTTATCGTCGTTGCCACCGAGGGCGACGAGGAGATCAACAAGATCGCCGACTGCATCATCCGCGTGCCGGCAGTCCGCGACGTGTTCAGCCCCATCACGGCGAGCGTCCCGCTGCAGCTGCTCGCCCGCGAGGTCGCCATCCTGCGCGGCTGCGACGTCGACCAGCCCCGCAACCTGGCCAAGAGCGTCACGGTAGAGTAGTTGGTTCCGCCGTTCTAGCGACTAAGGCTCGGCTCCGCATCAAGACGGAGCCGAGCCTTTTTTGCATTTGACCAGATAAAACCTGCCAAAATGAACCTGTCCCTTTTTGGCAGGTTAGCGGAGCTTGCTGGTCTCGAAGTACTCGGGGAACTGGTCCAGAACCTCGGTCTGGTTGCGGAACATCATATGCAGGTGCTTGCTGACCAAAAAGCTCGCTTCGATGGGGTCGCGACCGGCGATAGCGCGGCGAATCTGCTTGTGTTCGTTCACGATGTCCTGATTGTCGAGAACCTGCGTGGCAGCGCGCAGCCAGCGGAAGCGCTCCAGGTCGGCATTGGTCTCTTCGAGCCACGACCACACGGTGCTGCGACATGCGATGCTAAAAATCATGTGATGCATGAGGTTGTCGCTCAAAAAGAAGCCGATGCGATCCTCTTCGGCCATGGCCTTTTCCTGCAGCGCGATGGCGCGGTCGAGCTGCTCGATGCCGGCCGACGTGGCGCGCGCACAGCATTCTACGATCACCTGCTTTTCCAGATGTTCGCGGATGTAACAGGCACTCTCGGCAAGGGTGAGGTTGATGGGTGAGACGTAGGTGCCGCTCTGGGGCACGGTGCGCACCAGGCCCTCTTGCGCCAGACGCACCAGTGCCTCGCGCACAGGGGTGCGCCCCATATCCAGGTCGTCGCAAAGTTGCTTGACGCCCAGCTTTTCGCCCGGCTTGTAGTCCAGGTAGACGATTTTGCGTCGAATGGTGTGGTAGGACTGGTCCTGTAGGCTCGTTTCCTGCTCGCCGACGTGCATCGATTCTTCCATAGCGCCTCGCAACTGTTCTATCAAACTCATATGTCAGTTGTTAATTATGCCGCGAATCAGCTCTCCGCGGTGGGTAATTCGACTGTTGCCTGAGAACTACTGTGGCATCTTAGTCTTTGTTTGCGCAAGACTGGGCCCAATGTTGCCGTATCATAAGCCGTCGCAAACGTGAAATAGAAAGAAGGAATTCCATATGCAACTGGCAAATATCGTACGCGAGCGCTGGAAAGGCGTCTTGTTCTTCCTGATCATCGCCATTCCCGCGACGTTGCTCGGCAAACAGATTGAGGTGGTCGGCGGTCCGGTATTTGCCATCCTCTTTGGCATGGTCCTGGCGCTCGTCTTTCCCAAGAATCGTCGCGAACAGCTCGCCGCCGGCGTTACCTATACGTCCAAAAAAGTCTTGCAGTACGCGGTTATCCTGCTTGGCTTTGGCATGAACCTCTCCCAGATCCTGTCCAAGGGCGCCCAGTCGCTGCCCATTATCGTGGCGACAATCTCGACCTCGCTTGTCATCGCCTTTGTGCTCTGCCGCGTCATGAATGTGCCGGGTAAGATCGCGACGCTTGTGGGTGTGGGTTCGTCGATTTGCGGCGGTTCTGCTATCGCCGCGACCGCACCCGTCATCGATGCCGACGATCGCGAGATTGCCCAGGCCATTTCGGTCATCTTCCTGTTTAACGTTATCGCGGCGCTCGTGTTTCCAACGCTCGGCGGCATGCTCGGGCTGACCAACGAGGGCTTTGGCCTGTTTGCCGGCACCGCCATCAACGACACCTCGTCCGTAACGGCTGCGGCGAGCGCCTGGGACAGCATGCATCCCGGCGCCAATGTGCTCGAGAGCGCCACGGTGGTCAAGCTCACCAGGACGCTGGCCATCATTCCCATCACGCTGGCGCTTGCTTGCTGGCAGATGCATCTGGCGCGCAAGGCCGGCGGCGACGCCAAAAGCACGTTCTCCCTCAAACGCGCGTTTCCCCTGTTTGTGCTGTTCTTTGTGCTGGCGAGCGTGATCACTACGGTGTTTCAGCTTCCCGCGTCCTTTACGGCGCCCATCAAGGAGCTGTCGAAGTTCTTTATCGTGATGGCCATGGCGGCTATTGGCTTTAATACCGATATCGTCGAGCTGGTCAAAAAGGGTGGCAAACCCATCGCGTTGGGCTTTTGCTGCTGGATTGGCATTGCGTGCATGAGCTTGGGAATGCAGCACGTGCTGGGAATCTGGTAGGCAGGGCAGCCGATCTGCGTGCTACATGCTGGCGGCCGTGCGCCTGAGGTGGGGCGATAGGAGCTCTTGCGGGTATGGCTTGTCCGCAGGTTTATAAGTCCCGAAGAGCTCTTATCGCCCCGCCAGGATGGCGATGCGGGGCAACTCATATACTCGCAGTGCAGTCCCTTCTGCCCTATAGTGTTTGGTGAGCAATATCGTTCAATTTTGAAACACTCGACAGTAAGGGCGGCGGGCATGGCGTCGCGCTAAGGACGGGGCGGAACATGGACAGCGATGCCAAGTTGCAGATTATGGTCGAGGCCTTGGCTGCTGCCGGGGCGTCGGCATTAGCAATCGATGCGCGTGGGGACGTCGCGATCTCGACCATGGATGACGCGGCATTTGAGCGGGATGTCGCGGCTTTTGTCGCCGAGCGCCTCGACCGTATAGGAGACGGCGCGCGTCTGGTTATGGGTCGTGCGGGTACACGCCTGAGCCTGACCGTTCGCCCCGCTGACAAAGAGAGCGTAAGCCTCTGGATCGTCGTGGTCCGCGAGGTGCGCGGTGCCGCGGCGCATGCGGGCATCGAGTGGCTCAACGCCGACGAAGTTGAGACCCGCTACGAATCGAGCGCGTACGGCATCGTCGAGGGTGCCGCTGCGGTAGCTGCGCCGGTCGCCGAGAGCTATGCGCGCGGCGTGCCCCTTATGCTCGAGGGCGAGCTGGGCGCGGGACAGGTCGAGATCGCCAAGCGCCTCTACTTGGACGGTCCCTTTGCCGATCAGCCCTTTGTTTCCATTGCGCTTGATGAGCTCACCGATCGCGGCTGGCGCCATGTGCTCAAAAGCTCCGAATCGCCGTTGTTCCAAACGGGGCTGACCCTTTGCATTGAGGGCTGGAACGCGGTTGGCCCCCAGCGCCTCCGCGAGCTCGTTTCCACGATGGCCGACACTGCGCTGGCGACGCGCTGCCATGTGGTGCTGACGGCGAATGACATGCCGGGCGGCAGTGAAAGCGATCAGGCTGCTTTTGTGTCCGATCGTTTTGCCTGCGCGGTGAGCGTGGCGCCGGCGATTGCCGAACAGGGAGCCGCGTCGACAAAGGTTGCGCGATATCTGGAATATCTCGCTGATGCGTTTGGAACGGCAGCGCCCACGCTGTCCGCCGCGGCGGCGAAGATGCTCGATGCTTACCGCTGGCCGCGCAACTATCTGCAGCTTCGCGAGGTCTCGGAACGACTGTATATATTGGTGGGGGCAGGCACGGTGGATCGCACCGTGGCAGAGGAAGTGCTCGCCCAAGAGGACGTGATTAAGACCGCAACCTTTGGCGCCCCCACGCTCGACAGCGATCTGTATATCCTGCGACCCCTGGCCGATACCGAACGAGATATCGCGCACCTGGTCGTAGGCCATCTCCACGGCAACCGAACCCGTGCGGCGGAGGTGCTGGGCATAAGCCGTACAACGCTGTGGCGCTTGCTGAAGGACGATGACCGTTGAGCGAGGCGCCCGTGACCGCGCGCGATGCGTGTGCTACAGTCCAAAGCGTTATTGTTTCGATTTGGTTACGGCGTGCGAGGGCATATGGCTGAGACTACAAAACCGAGCCGCAGAAGGCGGAGTGCCGCGCCGGTTAACCGACGCACAACATCGGTGACGTGGGGCAAGCATGCCTCTGGGTTCGATGGCTCATTTAAGCGTACGAAATACGGCTATCCGTCGGCAAGCGCCCGCTTGGCCATGCAGGCCGAGTCGTCGCTGTGGGGTCGTAAGCGCGTGGTGGGCTCCAAGCTCAAGCACGATGGAACGCTCGGCTACATCAGCCGCGGCGCGGCCCGCCGCAGCGGGCTCAATCCGGCCGGCTGGCATCGTTATGTTCCGATCGCGGTCGTCGTTGCGGTGATTGTCATCGCGCTTGCAGCGCTTGGCTACGCCGGCGGCGGCGCCAGCCTGGGCGCAATGTTTAAATCGCCCGAGCTCGCGCATGCAGGCACAGAAGTTGTCGAGGGCGCGCAGACTCAGACGGGCGTGGCGCCCCAGCGCGGCATTGTTGCGGCAGCCACCACCATCGCCGATGCTCAAAAGGACGAGGACGAACAAGGCAGCGAAGCCGAAACGACTCACACGAACGAAACGACGACAACGGCGACGTCAATATAAGTTGCGAGCGGGACAGCAAATTTTGGACGGGGCCTTTCAGCGGGTCCGCCGTTCGTTAGAACGGCAGAACTAATTACCTTACGTACACCACGTTGTCGCGGCGCGGCTTTGCCTCGGGTAGCGTGTCCTCGGCGTAGCCCAGAATGCAGTGACCGACACCGCGCAGACTGCCGTCGGCGGGCAGGCCCCAACTGGCCAGCAGCTCCAGGCCCTCGGGCGAGTCAAAGACCTCGTGCGCGCGGTGAATCCAGCACGAATCGACACCCAGTGCATAGGCGGCGTTGAGCAAGTTGCCCATGGCGAGCGAGCCGTCTTCCAGATGTGTGGGCACGCTGCGGTCAACCAGCACCACCACAACGGTCTTGGCGCCATAGAAGGGGTCGCTGTTGCTGTCCATGACCTGGGCGTTGAGCTGTGAGAGACGCTCGACGGTCGCGGGGTCGGTGACGGCGACAAACGTCACCGGCTGGCGGCCCATGCCGCTCGGTGCATATTGGCCGGCTTCGATAATACGTGCAAGCTTTTCGGCCTCGACGGGACGATCGCTGTATTTGCGGCAGCTGCGGCGGTGAATGAGTGCTTCGATAGTCTCCATGGTGTCTCCTTGCGGTGGCGTTGCAGATGCCCCGTTCATACCCGTCGGGCTTAAACGATAGACGGTCAATTGCCCGGCCAAAAGGATAGATTCCAATTGGGAAAGTAGGTTTGCATAAAAGTACCTTCAGAATGTGACAAACAAATGGGATGGTTAAACGTTTTATCCCGTCTACCCTGCGGTTTTTTACCACTTGCCTAAATGACGAACGCATAACCTCTGATAAAGGTTTTACTAAAGGAGTACCAACGTTTATTAATGCGCCGTGGTGGCGCCGGGCCAGGAGGTAACATCATGTTCCAGGCTGGAGATGTCATCGAGACCGACTTCGAAGGATTTCTGAAGCTGCTGCGTTCCAAGACGCGCGCTTTCGTGTCGATCAACGATCACGAGTACTATATCACGCACACCGATGGCTATTGGCGTGTTCAGGATTGCGAGGCCCTCAACGACAAGGGCCACTTTACTGACTGCTCCGAGCTGGTCAACACGGTCTGCGAGGTCGTCGAGCTGCCGTGGATTGCCGGCAAGAGCCTGCATGACAGCTTCTCGGGCGCTACGGTCTATGAGGCCGTCGCCGCGTAACAGCCAACAATCGATATTCTCTCGCAACCGCCGGCGCCGCCCCCGCGCCGGCGGTCTTTTTTGTCGATATGCTTATGTAGGGACGACCATAAACAACGAGCTTATTGACGATAGTCAAAACTCGGACTAATGTAGAGATATAAATTGGTCAAAACTCGGACTATCGAATGGTGGGAGAGATGAATAGTGCAGTTAGCCTGGTCGATTTTGACCGGATGCTCAACGGGCTTGTCCGTGTCTATTCGGAGTTCGCGCGCGCCTGCGGTCTTTCGGACTGCGCCTACTGGATGCTCGTCGACACGAGTGCGGCGGGCGGAAGCGTTGCCGTGAGTCGGCTGACGAGTGAATGGTTCTACAGCAAACAGACCATCAATTCGGCGATTAAGACGCTTAGGGCGCGAGGGCTTGCGACGTTGGAGTTTGCCGAGGGCAGTCGTAAGAACAAGGTTGTGCGACTGACCGAAGAAGGCGTGCGGTTTGCCAAGCGCTACGCGTTGCCGGCGCAAAAAGCCGAGCAACAGGCATTCGAGGCGCTCGAGCTGTGGGAGCAGCGCGAGATTATGCGCTTGGTCGGTAAGTTCTCCCATGTTCTTAACGAAGAGTGCGAGGCATTTAAACGGCAAGTGGCCGCCGAGAACGAGGCTGACGATAAGGGCGAGGGGGACACATGCGACTCTTAATGAGGTTTATGAGGCCGTACCGCGGTCTGATTGCGGTGACGCTGTTTGCGGTGCTGATAGATAACGTCGGTACGCTGTTGGTTCCCACGATGCTGGCGAACATGGTCAACACCGGTATTACCACGGGCGATGTCGACTATATTTTACGCAACGGCCTGTATATGCTTATCGCGACCGGCATGGCCAGCGGCGGCACGGTGTTGGGCTGCTATCTTTCGGCGCGCCTGGCCGCCAACGTAGCCTGCGATATCCGCAATGCCGTGTACGACAAGTCGCTCGAACTCGCGGCCAGCGACTTTGAGCGCTTTGGCACGGGTTCGATGATCACGCGCTCGCTCAACGACATCAACGTGATTCAGCAAGCGATCCTGCAGACGATTCAGTTGGTGCTGCCGGTGCCGTTCTTGGCCGTGGCAGGCATCATTTTTGCTTGGTTCATCGATCCCGCCATGGGCACGCTGCTGGGCGTGGTGGTTGCGATCGTGCTGGTGGCGGCGGTCTTTACGGTGGCTAACGCCGCGCCGATTTTCATGCGCCTGCAGAGCTTTATCGACCGCATGAACGTGGTGCTGCGCGAGAACATCGTGGGCGTGCGCGTCATCCGCGCATTTAACAAGGAGCGCCACGAGGAGCAGCGCCTGGACGAGGTGTTTAGCGATTACGCGGCCAACGCCATCAAGGTCAACCACCTGTTTGTGGGTCTCGACAGTTCCAGCTTCTTTTTGATGAACATCGCCGAGGTGGCGGTGCTGTGGGTGGGCGGCAACCGCGTGGGCGTCCACGCCATGCAAATCGGTAGCATCTCGGCCGTGCTGGAGTACGCGATCCTGATCCTGTTCTTTGTGATGATGGCGCAGATGGTGATTCTGACGCTCCCGCGCGCCGCCGCATGCCTGAACCGTGCACAGCAGGTGCTCGAAATCAAGCCGAGCATTGTAGACGGCAAGGCTACGCTGGGCGACGGGGCGCCTGAGTCCGCAGATGGGGCCGACGTGGTGGCCGTGTTCGACCACATGTCGTTCCGTTTTGACGATGCCGACGAGGACACCCTGTGCAACCTGAGTTTTACCTTCCGCCGCGGACAGACGACCGCGATCGTGGGCTCAACGGGCTCGGGCAAGTCAACGGTGGCCAAGCTCTTGTTGCGTTTCCACGATGCCACGAAGGGCACCATTCGCCTGAACGGCGTCGATCTGCGCGACCTTTCGCAAGGTGAGATTCGCGGGCATATCGCTTACGTGCCGCAGAAGGCGTGGCTGTTCTCGGGTACGGTGGCGAGCAACCTGCGCTTTGGTAACGAGGGTGCGACCGAGGCTGACATGCTCCATGCGCTGGAGGTTGCCCAGAGCACCTTTGTGCTCGACCAGCCCCAGGGGCTCGATACGCCGGTGGCCCAGGGCGGCACGAACTTCTCGGGTGGTCAGCGCCAGCGCCTGGCGATTGCCCGCGCACTTATGAAGCATGCCGATCTGTATATCTTCGACGACAGTTTTTCGGCTCTGGACTTTAAGACCGATGCGGCACTGCGCCATGCGCTGCAGGACGAGACGCGCGATGCCGCGGTGCTCATCATCGCCCAGCGCATCTCGACTATTTTGCATGCCGACCAGATCGTGGTGCTCAAGGATGGCGAGGTCGTGGGCTTGGGCGCGCACGACGAGTTGATGGAAACCTGCGAGGTATACCGCGCCATCGCGGAATCACAGATGAAGGGAGGTGAGTAGCATGACCGAGGAGCTCAAAAAGCAGGGCATCGTCGATGATGCCGCGGTTGCAGAGACAGCTGAGGAGACGGGCGCCACGCCCGGCCTGGACGAAGCCGCCAAGGCGGCGGAGCGCGAGGCTCGCCGCCAGGCGCTCTACGAGGAAAACGAGCGCGCCGAGGACGAGCGCGCCCGCGCCGAGGCGGAGCGCATGCGCGACGTTGACGACGAGGACGAGGACGAGACGCCCCGCGACACCTGGGCGACGGTGCGCCGCCTGTGGAGCGAGGCCGCCGGCGACCATTGGCGCTTTTATATCGTGTTCGCGAGCATCGTGTTCTATGTCATCTTTAACACCGCGGCGCCGGCTTACAGCGCCCGCGTGATCGATGAACTGTGGGGGCACATGAAGCTGGCGTTTGCCAACAACACTACCTTCAGCATTACCTGGGAGAACTGCGGCAGGACTATCTTCATCTACTTTTTGATTTGGACGGCCGCCGCTTCGTTCTACGCGCTCCAGAGCTTTTTGATGTCGAGCGTGGCCGAACGCCTCAATCTGCGCCTACGCAACCGCATCGCACAAAAGCTCAACCGTCTGCCGCTTGCCTACTTTGATGCACATCGCCCCGGCGAAGTGGTCAGCCGCGCGACCAACGACTTGGACAAGATGTCCGAGAGTATGCAGCGCGGATTGCTGCAGCTGCTCGTGTCGATCGGCACGGTTGTTGGTGCTGTGAGCGTAATGTTCGTGTTCAGCGTGCAGCTTACGCTCGTCTTTCTGTTCTTTACGGCACTGTCGCTGCTGGTGACGAAGGTCGTCTCGCGCCGCACACACGATGTGACGGGCGAGCGCCAGGAGTGGGTGTCCAAGATTACGAGTGCGGTCGAGGAAGGCTATTCGGGCCGTCTGGTGATTCGCGCGTTTAACCGCGAGCGTCAGAGCTCCGCTGAGGTGCACGAGGCCTCGGGCGAGCTGGCGCGCGTGAGCACCAAGGCCGACTTTATGATCAACGCCGTCGGACCCGCGGTTCGCTTTATTGGTCGCCTGGCGCAGATCGTGATCGCGCTCGTGGGCTGCAGCATGCTGGTCGCCGGCCACATGACCGTCGGCGTGTTCCAGGCGTTCTTCCAGTTTATCTACGAGGCGTCCGAACCCATGACGCAGCTGTCGTTCACTTTCAACTCGCTGCAGAGCGCGCTGGCGAGTGCGGAGCGCGTGTTCGACCTGCTCGATGAACCAGAGATGGAGGCCGATCCGCTGCCGGACGAGGCCGCCAAGCTGCCGGGTCGCATTGAGGGCCGCGTCGCTTTTGAGCACGTGCGCTTTGGCTATTCGCCCGACAAGCCGCTTATGCGCGACGTGTCGTTTACCGCCGAGCCGGGCCAGAAGATTGCCGTGGTGGGAACCACGGGCGCAGGCAAGACGACGCTCATCAACCTGCTCATGCGCTTTTACGAGATTGACGGCGGGCGTATTACGCTCGACGGCGTGGATACGAGCCGCATGGACCGCGGCGAGCTACGTCAGCAGTTTGGCATGGTGCTGCAAGACGCCTGGCTGTTCGACGGCACGATTGCCGAGAACATCGCCTACGGCTGCCCCGAGGCAACGCGCGAGGAGATTGTTGCGGCTGCGCGCGCCGCCCAGGTTGACTTCTTTGTGCGCACCATGCCGCAGGGCTACGACACGCGCGTGGCCAACGATGCCGAAAGCATCAGCCAGGGCCAGCGTCAGCTGCTGACCATCGCACGCGTGCTGCTCAACAACCCGGCGATTCTCATCCTGGACGAGGCGACCTCAAGCGTGGACACGCGCACCGAGCTTGCCATCGGCCGTGCCATGGACGCGCTTATGCGCGGGCGCACGAGCTTTGTGATCGCGCATCGCCTGTCGACGATCGTGGACGCCGACCTGATCTTGGTCATGGACCACGGCAACATTATCGAGCAGGGCACGCATAAGGAGCTGCTCGCAGCCGAGGGCGCTTATGCCGACCTCTATCTGAGTCAGTTCGCATAATGTGACAAAGGGACAGTCCCGCATGTCACATCAAAAAGAAAGGCGCGCCGGGGATGAATTCCCTGGCGCGCCTTTTTGCGTTGATGCCGATGTCGTTTTGTGCCGCTTGCGTTCCTAGCGCTCGTCCACGAGCTTGGCGACGAGGGCTTTGAGCTCGGCCACCTCTCGCTCGAGTTCTTTGACGCGGCGGGCGTTCTCGGTGATGCCTTGGCGGTTGAGGGCACTCTTCTCGGCGGCGTCATCGGGCATGTACTCGCGATGCTGCTTGGCATCGAAGCTCTCCTCGAACACGCGGCAGCCGTTGCGCTTGATGATGCGTCCCGGCACGCCCACGACGGTGCAGTTGTCGGGCACGTCCTTGACGACAACCGAGTTGCCGCCGATCTTGACGTTGTTGCCGATGCGGATGTTGCCGAGCACCTTGGCGCCCGTGCCCACGGTGACGTTGTTGCCCAGGGTGGGGTGGCGCTTGCCGGTCTCGTTGCCGGTGCCACCGAGCGTGACGCCCTGGTAGAGCACGCAGTTGTCGCCCACGATGGTGGTCTCGCCGATGACGACGCCCATGGCATGGTCGATAAAGAAATGCTTGCCGATCTGTGCCGCGGGATGAATCTCGACGCCGGTGATGTGGCGGGTGATTTGCGAGAGCACGCGGGCGAGCGAGCGATGACCGTGCTCCCAGAGCCAGTGCTCGGGCACGTGGTTCCACTTGGCGTGCAGGCCAGGATAGGAAAGGAAGATGACCAGACCGTTTTGTGCAGCGGGGTCTTGCGCCTGGACGGTCTTGATATCCTCGCGAATGGTATTGATAAAGCTCACCGGCCGCCCTCCCTTAGCGCCATGGCAATGCGATTCAATAAAGTATAGCGATTTGCTAGGGATTAGGAAGGACAATCTTGGCGCCATTGCGCTACAGATGTCAGTTATGCAAACTTGCTGGTAATGGAGTCATGCTTTTGTGGGGTTGCGCACGAGGGGGCACCGCAACCGTATACTGGTCAACTTGGACGTATCCGCGCCCACAACTGAGAGGTTTTACTTCATGGGTTTCATCAATTTTATCGCCGAGCTGCTTAAGGATCCGCGCACCGCGATCGCCAGCTGGATCGCCGCCGGCCCGCTTATGGCCTACGGCTGCGTGTTCCTGATCATCTTTATCGAGACGGGCGTGGTGTTCTTCCCGTTCCTTCCTGGCGATTCACTGCTGTTTGCTTCGGGCTTCTTTGCCCACAACGGTGGCTTTAACATCGTGGCCCTGCTGGCCGTCGCATGGGCGGCTGCCATCTTGGGTGATCAGTGCAACTTTATGATCGGTCACTTCTTTGGCAAAAAGATCATCGCTTCGGGCAAGGTCAAGGCCATGACGCCCGAGCGCATTAAAAAGTCCGAGGACTTCTTGGACAAGTGGGGCCACCTGGCTATTTTCCTGGGCCGTTTCTTCCCGTTTATCCGCACTTTTGTGCCCTTTATCGCCGGCATGGGCGGCATGCACTGGCGTAACTTCGTTATCTTTAACGTGCTGGGCGGCATTACCTGGTCGACGCTCTTTACGCTGCTGGGCTACTTCTTTGGCGGCATCCCCTTTGTGCAGGAGCACTTTGAGCTGCTGATCGTCGGCATCGTTGCCGTGTCGATCATCCCGACCGTGGTCGGTCTGGTTAAGGCTAAGCTGGGCAAAAAGAACGCGTAGCTCGAGCCAGCGCGCAAACCGTGCAGTTGAGGCCCGTCACCGCTTACGGTGGCGGGCCTCTTTAGTTTCGGTCAAATGAAAATACTTTAGTTAGTTAAAGAAAAACGTTTTATCCGACGCGCGTGCGGAGTACAATCTCGTGCATGCGAATCGACGTGCCATCGGCTTTGATGCTGTTTGCGTGTCCCGTCCGGCTCTACGCTCCGGGCGTGCGACGTTGCGACGCGGCCGGCCTCGGTCCTTGCGTGCGGGTTCGCGAGTTTGCAACTGTGTATGTAAGGAGCGACATATGACTGTCGAGAAGAAGGATATCGATTGGGGTAGCCTCGGCTTTGGCTACATGAAGACCGATTACAGCTACGAGGCCCATTGGAAGGACGGCGAGTGGGACGAGGGTGGCCTGACCACCGATCACACCCTGCATGTCTCCGAGTGCGGCGGCATCTTCCATTACTGCCAGGAGGTCTTTGAGGGCCTGAAGGCCTACACCGCCGAGGACGGCAGCATCGTCTGCTTCCGTCCCGACATGAACGCCGAGCGCATGTATAACTCTGCCCAGCGCCTCGAGATGCCCCCGTTCCCCAAGGACAAGTTCGTTGAGGCCGTCAAGCAGGTCGTCTCTGCCAACGCCGCCTGGGTTCCGCCCTTCGGCTCCGGCGCGACCCTGTACGTGCGTCCGTTTATGATCGGTTCCGGTGACGTGATCGGCGTGGCTCCCGCTCCTGAGTACACGTTCCGCATTCTCGTGACCCCGGTCGGTCCGTACTTTAAGGGTGGCCTCAAGCCCGTTAAGCTGCGCGTTTCCGAGTATGACCGTGCCGCACCGCACGGCACCGGCAACATCAAGGCCGGCCTGAACTACGCCATGTCCCTTAAGCCCACGATGGAGGCCCATCGCGAGGGCTATGCCGAGAACCTGTATCTTGACTCCGAGTCCCGTACCTATGTCGAGGAGACCGGTGGCGCCAACGTCCTGTTCGTGAAGGAGGACGGCACCCTCGTCGTTCCTCAGTCGCACACCGACTCCATCCTGCCCTCTATCACCCGTCGTTCGCTCGTTCAGGTTGCTCAGGACCTGGGCATGACCGTTGACCAACGTCCCGTCGAGTGGGCCGAGGTCAAGGCCGGTACCTTTGTCGAGTGCGGCCTGTGCGGCACCGCTGCCGTCATCTCCCCGGTTGGCGAGATTGACAACAAGGTTTACGGTGCCGACGAGACCGTGACCTTCCCGGCTGGCTACACCGAGATCGGTCCTGTGATGAAGAAGCTCCGCGAGACCCTGACTGGTATCCAGTCTGGTGCTGTCGAGGATAAGCACAACTGGGTTTACACCGTCGCGTAAGCTGTCTTAGCTGTCCGGCCCGAGGGCGACCTTCCTTTCCGGCGCGTCCTCGGACATGAAAGAACCTCCGCTGCGCACTTCGTGCGGCGGAGGTTTTTTCGTCCCGCGGAGTGCGCCGGAAAGGAAGGCCGCGCTTTTGTTTTGGTTCGCGCCATGTGGGGGTGGTGGCGACGTGCATTTTTGCGAGTATTCTGCAATCGAAGGCCCCTGCATAGCGACCTCGGGCAAAAAATCGGGATTTCTCGATGTTTTCTACAAATGATGGGCGGGGTTATGGGCTGGCAGCGTTTGATTTGCAGGGATATTCGCGGTCTTTGGCATTTATCGTGGCGCCCGAAGCTCTTGGTTATGTTGAATACTCCTGAAAATGCACGGCGCTTAGAGGGGGACCTTCGCGAAAAAGGAAACCTCCCCGTCGAAGTATGCATTCGACGGGGAGGTTTATGCATTTAGCCGATTAAGGATGCGCTGTCAAACTACTAGAACTTGACGGTCGGGGCCTGGCGGGCTGCTTCGGCGGCCTCGAAGCCCTGGCGCTCCTTAAACTGGAAGATGCCGGCAAAGATGACAGCCGGGAACGTCTGAATGGCGTTATTGTAGCTGAGCACGCAATCGTTGTAGCTCTGGCGTGCATAGCTAATCTTGTTCTCGGTATCCTCGAGCGATGCCTGCAGCTGCGTAAAGTTGGTGTTTGCCTTAAGATCGGGATAGGCCTCGGCTACGGCGAAGAGCTGGCGCAGCGCACCGGTCAGCACGTTGTCGGCTTCCATCTTGGCCTCGGGCGTGGTGGCCTTGACGGCGGTGTTACGCGCGCTGATCACGGCGGAGAGCGTCTCCTGCTCGTGCTTGGCGTAGCCCTTGACGGTCTCGACCAGGTTGGGGATCAGGTCGTTGCGGCGCTGCAGCTGCGTATCGATGTTCTGCCAGGCGTTATCGATGCGGTTACGCTTGGTGACCATGTTGTTGTAAATGCCGGCGATGGCGCAGACAATCACAATGACAACAACGATGCCGATGATGACGGTAATCATGATGTCTCCGTTTCGAATGGCCGCGGCGGCATGCGCCAGCTGCCGTTGGTATAACGCTACTAGTATACCCGCAACGTTTTGCCGTGCCGAACTTTCCGGCAAGCGTTATGTTTTCGGCGGGGTTGGCACCGGGGCAAAGCGCGCGAGGTACAGGTGTAAGATATGCGACAGATTGACGAGTGTTGTCTTTGCCCTGAGGATGGCGATACCAGTGGACCTTCGCATTAAGAAAACCTACCGCGCCCTGTTCGATGCCTTCACCGAGCTTCTCGAGGAGCATCGTTTTGAGGACCTGACGGTTGCCATGCTGTGCGACCGCGCCATGATTCGCCGCACGACGTTCTACAAGCACTTTCGCGACAAGAACGATTACTTTGCCTTTTATATCGATGAGCTTATGTCGGGTTTGCCGCAAAAACAGCCCGATGAGGCCGGTGCAGTGTCTGCCGAGGACGTGCGCGCGCTTCGGCACGCGATTTTGGACGATGCCATGGATTTGATTCTGGCGCACGAGCAGCTCATGGATAACATTTTGGCAAGCAGCATGTCTGGCATGTTGACCAACGTTATTTGCGACCGTATTGCCCGCTCCATCCGCGAGCGTGTGATGAACGTGCTTGCCGAGGATGCCCTGGCCCCCGTGTCACTCGAGACGACGTCTGAGTTTGTCGCCGGCGGCATTATTCGACTTTTCACGATATGGTGGGAGTCGGGTCACGATCTCGAGCGTCGACCCGAGATGGCCGACGTGGTCGATGCTCTATTCGAGCGAACCATGACGCCGGTACATCACTAGAAGTGGCGGAGAGAGGGGGATTCGAACCCCCGGAACGCTCTCGCGCTCAACGGTTTTCAAGACCGCCGCATTCAACCGCTCTGCCATCTCTCCGTGAGTCGTAATGATAGCATCGTTTTGAATTTGCAACAGGGAAGGCGAACGATGACGATCACCGAAATCGACGAGAAGTTCATGCGCGAGGCGCTGGCCGAGGCGCGCGCCGCCGCTGAGGTGGGCGAGGTACCGATTGGTGCCGTGGTGGTGCGCGCGGGTGAGATTGTCGCGCGGGCGCATAATCGTCGCGAGCTCGACCAGGATCCTTCGGCTCATGCAGAGTTCGCGGCCCTGTGCGCTGCCGCTCGGTCGCTCGGTCGCTGGCGCCTTTCCGATTGCACGGTCTACGTGACGCTCGAGCCATGCTGCATGTGTGCGGGGCTTATGGTTAACGCGCGCGTGGGGCGCTGCGTGTATGGCGCGGCTGATGCCAAGGCGGGCGCGCTGGGTTCGCTGTATGACCTGAATGCCGATTCGCGCCTGAATCATCGGTTTAACGTACATGTCGGCGTGCTGGCGGATGAGTGTCGTGAGGTGTTGAGCGGCTATTTTAGTGGGCTGCGTGACACCGATGGTGCTGGCTGCGGTTGTGGAGCCGATCTTGAGGCGCATGCCGCTCATGCCGAGGCGCTTGCGGGTGCTGGAGATGTCGCCGTTGAGGCGGTCGATTTTGGTGCCGCGTGCCGCCGGCCCCGCCGTGTGCTGTTGGCGATTGATTCCTTTAAGGGCAGCGTTTCGAGCGCGCAGGCAGAGGCGGCCGTTGCCGAAGGCGTGCGCCGTGTGTGGCCCGATGCCCAGGTGGCCGCGTTGCCGCTGGCAGATGGTGGCGAGGGGACGCTCGACGCCGTCGTCGCGCGTGGCGGCGAGCTTTCGACCTGTGAGGTCGCAGGCCCCTTGGGCGACCGCGTGTCTGCCCGGATGCTGGTGGACGGCGAGCACAAGTCGGCCGTAATCGAGATGGCCGAGGCGGCGGGTATTGGGTATTCGTCTTGCACGGAGTCGTCGGCGCTGGCTGCTACAACCTATGGTGTGGGCGAGCTCATGCTTCGTGCGGTTCGTGCCGGGGCAAAGACTATCTATATTGGCTTGGGCGGCAGTGCCACCAACGACGGTGGCGCCGGCATGCTGCAGGCGCTGGGCGCGCGTGTGGTCGATGATCAGGGCTGCGATGTCGCCCCCGGTCTTGCCGGCCTTGAGCAGGTGGCGAGCGTTGATTTGGCGCCCGCGCTGCAGGCTTTGGATGGCACTCGTATTGTTGTGCTTTCGGATGTCGATAATCCGCTCGTAGGGCGTCGCGGCGCGCTTGCGGTGTTCGGCGGACAGAAGGGTCTGCCGGCGGATGATGCCGAGGTACTGCGCAGGTACGACAGCTGGATGGTCGGCTACGGTCGCTTGCTCGACGCTGCGATCGCCGAGGCTCGGACCCAGGGGTTGCTACGCGTGCCCGGGGGCGCGCGGACATTTGGCTCGGTGCTCGGCGTGCCCGGCGCGGGTGCTGCCGGTGGGCTGGGGGCTGCCTTGCTGGCACTTGGTGCCGAGCTGCGCTCGGGCGTGGAGACGGTGCTCGACCTTGTGGGGTTTGACGAGCGTGTGCGCGACGTCGACCTGGTTATAACGGGTGAGGGCAACATGGACGAACAGTCCGCCGCCGGCAAGGCGCCGGTGGGCGTGGCACGTCGCGCCAAGCGCTGCGGCAAGCCGGTGGTCGCCGTCGTGGGCGGTCGCGCTGACAACCTGGATGCGGCGTATGAGCAGGGTATTGACTTGGTTTTGCCGATTTGCCGCAAGCCCATGGGCCTGGAACAGGCACTCGATCCGCAAGAGGCCACAACCAACCTCATTTGCGCCGGCGAGGCAGCCGCCCAATCCTACGACCTCGCTCGCCTCTAAAACCCATCCCCTCGATAAGTTGCGGTGAAATACGGAGTGTTTTTGCCTTTAAGGTGCCAATTCAGTCCGTATTCCACCGCAACTTCGAGAATGTCCATTCGAGGCTGGCTGCCTTGTGCCTTGGGTCGGACCGTCTGCCATGAAATGTGGCAATCTACTACGTTTAACGGAACACCCTCGACCATCCCGGATTTTGTGAAATTAAAACCGCAGGTAGAAAGCTTGCCGATTTTCGAAAAAGCCGGCTATGGTTGACCCCTGTGGCCTAAACGTAGTAGATGGGCCCTTTCTGTGGTGCGGCACCAAGCCGGTCATTTTGGGATGGGACTATTTTGACTACTCATTGGCTGCTCTGGCAATCGGGCTGCAAAAGTAGTCAAAAAAGCTCCGTCCCAAATTAGCTACCTTGCCGTGGCGGGCGGGAGCAGGTAAGATATACCGAGCGCCTAGCGCGTTCGATGGGTTCGGATGACGACATGTTCCGAATCTGGTCAGGTCCGGAAGGAAGCAGCCATAAGGAGCCTCTGTCGGGCATCCGAATCCATCGAGCGCACGGGCGCTTTTTTGGTGCCGTGACATGGCCCGGCCGGCGGCGAGGTATTTGGTGTCTCGCTGGTCCTCGGCTGCGCCTGCGGGATCGCTCGACTACCAAATACCTCGTCGTCGGCCGGGCCCCGTCGTCCAAAAATCACCCGTAAAGGCGCGTTTATCTAATTTAATCTATCCCTTGTGGAATGCGGCTTGCTGGTGTTGTCTGGGCATTGATGGCTATGTGGTTCAAGAGGCGGCGGTGCTGTTGCTTGAATTTTTGCAGTTAAAGAGGCCCGTTTCCCTGGGTTGGGGAAACGGGCCTCTTTTGTCTATGGGCTTGAAGATTGGTGGGAACGATATGCTCTGGCGGCTATTTTGAGTTCTTGAGGCGGCGTGTGGCTGTGGCGGTTATTCCGAGTCCTGCGACGGCGATTCCTGCTAGTGCGATTGCGCTCGGCGTTGTGTCGCCTGTGTTTGCGAGCTTGCCGGCGGTCGTATTCGCTTGTTTGCCGTTGCCCGTGTTCGCCTGCTTGGAGGAGCTCGGTGCGGTGTCTTTGCCGGTCGCGGGCGAGCTGGCGGGCTGTGTCGTCTCGGCCGGTTGCGTCGAGCCGGAGGGAGGCGTCGTCTCGGTGGGTTGCGTTATCTCGGGCGAGGTGGCCTTGTCTGCCGCGGCCTTTGCCTCTTCGTATGCCTTGCAGGCGTCATCATAGGCCGCTTGCGCCTTTTCCAAATCGCCGAGGAGCGCATTTCGCTTGGCAATGTCCTCGTCGATGTGGGCTTTAGCTTCCTCTGCCTCACTTTCGAAATACTGAACCTGTTTTTCCTGGCTTTCGAGCCGGCGTTGGTAGCGGTGAAGATCATCTTCACAAGATTCTTCTCGCCTTTCTGCCGACATGATCTCACTGCGCAACTGCTTTATTTGCTCCTTAATAGCTGTGCTGGGCTCCTCGTCGCCGAGTGCTTCAAGTGCCTTATCCAATTCTGCCTGAAGGCCGCTTGTCCGGTTGTGGGCCTCATCGTATTTGGCTTGGGCTGCATCGACGTTTGCTTGCATGGCGGGAAGGGGTTCCCTCCGTTTGGCGGCTTCCGTCACCACCATGTCGTAGATCTCTTGAAAAGCGGCAATGTCATCATCGATTTCCGCAAGTTTCTCGGGACTTGCGGCGTCTTTCGCGGCTTCGAGGTTTTTGAGCGCTTCCTGCATGGCTGCATACGCTTTTTCTTTTGCGGCGGCCGCATCTTCCGTCTGCAAGGCAACTGCACCGGTGGGGGAGCTGGTTTCTGCCGCGATCGCCGTTGCGGGGGCGATTCCCG
>CAJLCM010000006.1:0-49160 GCA_905205145.1 uncultured Collinsella sp. | reverse complement strand
GTTGGGATGCCACTCAGTGGTCAGGCCGTTCCACACGGGCACGCCGGACTTAGCAGCGAGCTCCTCGACGTCGTCCTGGGCAAAGCCACGGAACTCGATGCCGTCATACATGCGGCCAAGAACGCGGGCGGTGTCCTCGATGGACTCCTTCTTGCCCATCTGCGACGAACCGGGATCGAGGTAGGTGACGCCCATGCCCAGATCCATGCCGCCGACCTCGAAGGCGCAGCGGGTACGAGTGGAGGTCTTCTGGAAGAGCAGAACGATGTTCTTGCCCTCGAGATAGCGGTGCGGAACGCCAGCGCGCTTCATGTCCTTGAAGTTCTTGGAGAGCTTGAGCAGGTACTCGATCTCCTCGGTGGTGAGGTCGAGAAGCTTGAGGAAGCTACGGCCGGAGAGGTTAACACCCATGGTTCGTTTCCTTTCGAAGAAATGAATTACGTAAGTATTAGTGTTGCCCGTTTGACGGGCGAAACCGGTGCGGTTGTAGGGGGACCGCACCGGAAACGGAAAAACTTAGAGGTCCTCGCGCCAGAAGGGCATGCTCATGCAGCGCGGGCCGCCGCGGCCGCGGGAGAGCTCGGCGGAGGGCACGACGAGAAGGTCCAGGCCCTCCTTGTACAGCACGTCGTTGGTGACGGTGTTGCGGGCGTAGACGCAGATCTTGCCGGGCTCGACGCACAGGGTGTTGGAGCCGTCGTTCCACTGCTCGCGGGAGGCCGCGATCGGGTCGCCGCCGCCGCAGGGGATCAGCTTGACCTGGTCGACGCCGGTGGCGTCCTCCAGGACGTGCTCGAGGGTGTCCTCGATCAGGCGGATGTTCACGTCGCCCGGGTTCTTGCCGGCGGTCAGCTCGTAGACGCGCAGGGTGCCCATGATGGCGGGGTGGATCGTGAACTTATCGACGTCGATCTGGGTGAAGACCGTGTCGAGGTGCATGAAGGCGCGCGAGACCGGTATGTCGAAGGCCAGGATGCGCTCGACCTTGGAGTCGGAGTTCCAGAAGATGTTCTGGGCCATGACGTCGATGGCCGCGGCCTGGGTGCGCTGGGAGATGCCGACGGCGAGGGTCTTCTCGTTGATGTTCAGCACGTCGCCGCCCTCGGTGTGGAACTGGCAGTCGCGGCGGAAGTACAGGGAGACGTCCTTGTAGTCGGGGTGGTACTTGAAGACGTACTTGCCGTACAGGGTCTCGCGGTTGCGGGTGACCGAGTACATGCGGTTGAGGTTGACGCCCTCGCCGACGACCGCGAACGGGTCGCGGGTGAAGTAGAGGTTGGGCATCGGGTCGATGATCAGGTCGGACTCGGACTCGGAGTTGACCAGGGAGTCGAGGGTCGTGGACGCCGTGAGGGGCATGTCGATCTCGGCCTTGGTCATGCCGGCCATGGTCTTCTTGACGAACTCGAGGTTGTCCTCGATGGAGTCCAGCTTCTCGCGGACGATCTGCGGCATGTGCTGGCCGCGGATGCCGGCCTCGGCGATGTACTGGTCGGTGAACTCGGCGCGGGCGCCGGGGACCTGGTCGAACACCTCGGCGACGAGGTTCTCGAGGTAGAGGACCTCCACGCCCTGGTCCCTCAGGATCTGGGCGAAGGTGTCGTGCTCCTGCTGTGCGACCTCCAGGAACGGGACGTCGTCGAACAGGAGTCGCTCGAGCTCGTCGGGCGGCAGGTTGAGGAGCTCGTCGCCGGGACGGTGCAGGCAGACCTTCCTGAGCTTGCCGATCTCGGAAGGCACGTGCAGACCTTTCGTCATGGCCTCCTACCTTTCTTTCGGGCCCCTGTCAGGGCCGATTCGTTAGCGCCCCTCCGTGTGAGGCGTTATTGCTGACGACATATTTATATCCAAAATCAGTCCATACTTCCACCTCGCCCCCGAACGGTTTTATATGGGGGGTGAACGGCATACACATATACTTCACGCATGGCACACTTTGATTTAATAAAGTGTATTTACGTGCTTAAACGCCTTTTTAACCGATACATCAATTGAAACTAATCTTTATTAAACCACCCTCAAATTGCATATTTCACGCAATGATATGAATAGAATTCGCAATTCTCGCTTCGTCTCAACCATTTTGATTTTTATTCAGAATAAAGTTCGTCCTATTCATTTTTGGCAAACGGATTACCGTTTACCAGACGTTGGATACCGTTCACCGGAAGCTCAGTATAAGGCCCAGCGAATACCGGCTCGCCTTACGGCCTCATTTGTAACAACTTGACTTCTCGGTATAGAAAAACGGACCCGATTCCCTAGGGAAACAGGTCCGTTTTCGATTATCGTCGGCCAATTTGAATACGGCCTTCGAGGGGAGTCGTGATCCTAGCGATCGAACTCCGCCAGGGCCTCGCCCAGAAGCCTCAGGCCCTCGCGAAGAACGTCCTCGCTCGCGCAGTAGCCCAGGCGTGCGCCACAGGGAAGCTCAAAGCGGCTGCCAGGCACCAGCAGCACTCCCCTCTCGGACAGCAGGCGCTTGCAGAACTCCTCGTCATCCTCGGGAATGTTCAGCTGGATAAACGAGGTGGACACACCCTGCGGGGCCGTCCAGGAGACACGGTGCTGCGTGTCGATCCAAGCCTGTGCGATATCGCGGTTTCCAAACACGATCTTGCGATTGCGCTCGAGGATCCTGTCCTTGTGCTTGAGCGCATAGGTCGCCAGGGCATCGTTGAACACGCCACCGCAAATCATGGTGTAGTCGCGGTACGTGCGAATGCGGTTGGACACCTCTTCATCTGCCACAACCCAGCCCACGCGGGCCGCAGGCGTCGAATAGGTCTTGGACACCGAGTTGGTGACGATGGCCTTCTCGTACACATCGGCCATCGACAAAAAGTCCTCGGTGTTCTCAAGCGGCAGGTACACCTCGTCGCACAGCACATAGGCGCCAACCGAGCGGGCGATCTCGGCAATCTGGCCGAGCGTATCGGCATCAAGCACCGTTCCGATGGGGTTCGATGCGTTATTGATGCAGATGAGCTTGGTGTTGGGGCGCACCAAGCGCTTGAGTTCCTCGATATCGGGCTTCCAGCCGAGTTCCTCGCGAAGCTCCCAATACTCGACCTCGGCGCCGAGCGTACGCGGGATCTCATAGAGCGGCGCATAGGTGGGCCACTCGGCGATAACGTGGTCGCCGGGCTCGACTACGGCCATGATGGCGTTGAGGTTCGCGCCCGTGCAGCCATTGGTCTGCAGAATGTGATCGGGATTGACCTCGCGACGATACAGCTTGACAACCTCGGCCTTAAACTCAGGCGAACCCTCGATCCAGCCGTAGTTCATCTTCTCGCGATCCAGGCGCTCATAGAACGTGGCGCCGTCCTGCTCGTCGAGCGCGCGCAGCTCGCCCATGGTAAGCGACGAAATCGTCGACTGGGCGATATCCCACGTGGCGCTCTTCTCCCAAACGTTAAGCCACTCCTCGACGCCGATTGTCTTGATATCCATGGCCAAGCTCCTTACAAAAGCAGTCATCCATTCGTGTTGACGTTCCTCATACAAGATTGGGGCGGTGCGAATACCCGCACCGCCCCAATGGGAAACATCTAATGGCAGCTAGATGTATGTATTAAGACCTGTACGGGTCCTTGAAGACCTTAGAGGTCCTCGCGCCAGAAGGGCATGCTCATGCAGCGCGGGCCGCCGCGGCCGCGGGAGAGCTCGGCGGAGGGCACGACGAGAAGGTCCAGGCCCTCCTTGTACAGCACGTCGTTGGTGACGGTGTTGCGGGCGTAGACGCAGATCTTGCCGGGCTCGACGCACAGGGTGTTGGAGCCGTCGTTCCACTGCTCGCGGGAGGCCGCGATCGGGTCGCCGCCGCCGCAGGGGATCAGCTTGACCTGGTCGACGCCGGTGGCGTCCTCCAGGACGTGCTCGAGGGTGTCCTCGATCAGGCGGATGTTCACGTCGCCCGGGTTCTTGCCGGCGGTCAGCTCGTAGACGCGCAGGGTGCCCATGATGGCGGGGTGGATCGTGAACTTATCGACGTCGATCTGGGTGAAGACCGTGTCGAGGTGCATGAAGGCGCGCGAGACCGGTATGTCGAAGGCCAGGATGCGCTCGACCTTGGAGTCGGAGTTCCAGAAGATGTTCTGGGCCATGACGTCGATGGCCGCGGCCTGGGTGCGCTGGGAGATGCCGACGGCGAGGGTCTTCTCGTTGATGTTCAGCACGTCGCCGCCCTCGGTGTGGAACTGGCAGTCGCGGCGGAAGTACAGGGAGACGTCCTTGTAGTCGGGGTGGTACTTGAAGACGTACTTGCCGTACAGGGTCTCGCGGTTGCGGGTGACCGAGTACATGCGGTTGAGGTTGACGCCCTCGCCGACGACCGCGAACGGGTCGCGGGTGAAGTAGAGGTTGGGCATCGGGTCGATGATCAGGTCGGACTCGGACTCGGAGTTGACCAGGGAGTCGAGGGTCGTGGACGCCGTGAGGGGCATGTCGATCTCGGCCTTGGTCATGCCGGCCATGGTCTTCTTGACGAACTCGAGGTTGTCCTCGATGGAGTCCAGCTTCTCGCGGACGATCTGCGGCATGTGCTGGCCGCGGATGCCGGCCTCGGCGATGTACTGGTCGGTGAACTCGGCGCGGGCGCCGGGGACCTGGTCGAACACCTCGGCGACGAGGTTCTCGAGGTAGAGGACCTCCACGCCCTGGTCCCTCAGGATCTGGGCGAAGGTGTCGTGCTCCTGCTGTGCGACCTCCAGGAACGGGACGTCGTCGAACAGGAGTCGCTCGAGCTCGTCGGGCGGCAGGTTGAGGAGCTCGTCGCCGGGACGGTGCAGGCAGACCTTCCTGAGCTTGCCGATCTCGGAAGGCACGTGCAGACCTTTCGTCATGGCCTCCTACCTTTCTTTCGGGCCTTACTGGCCGAATGTATCAGCGCCCCTCCGTATGGGACGCTGCTTGCTGACAGCTCTAGTTATATCCAAAAACCACCCGCAATTCCACCTCGCCCCCGAACGGTCAGCAAAGTGCGATGAACGGTATATCGCATATGATTCCCCCATGATGCACTTCAGTTTTCTAAAGCAGGTTTTCAAAGGTAAACGTTCTTTTTTCTAAGGAATTAAGCCAGATTGCACAAATATTTTCATGTTTGGGAATTGCATAGCTAAAACGGTTTTCTGCATATATATGTCGTTTGTCCGCGATTCGATTTGGATTCGATTATATTCAGCTCGCAATCATTCTTATTCATACATCCTCACCAGTTGAGTATGGATATGGATTGTTTTCAAAACGAGTCAGGCAGTTAGTTGCATGCATTGACAGCGTAAGAAGTAGGTTAAGATACCGTTCGCACAATACGTCCGTGCCACAAGTCGACTAAATTGAGACAATAGTGAATAGTGTTAGGCTACCGTCCCCCGCGGGGACTGAACGGACAGATGCATATGCCGAGCAAAATCGAAAAGAAGCAAAAGGCCGCAAAGCTGCGCAAACCGCCGCGCGACTTCTCGTACACGCAGAACCGAGAGCTCAGCTGGCTACGCTTTGACAACCGTGTGCTCGACGAGGCTTTTGATGAGTCCGTGCCGCTGTTCGAGCGCCTTAAGTTCGTCTCGATCTTCGAGTCAAACCTCGATGAGTTCCTCATGGTGCGCGTGGGCGGCCTGTCCGATCTGGCAGAGCTCAAAAAACAGCCTGTCGACAACAAGAGCAATATGACCGCCTCCGAACAGGTCGATGCCGTCATGGCAGAGCTGCCCGGGCTCCTTACCCGATGGGAGTCCATCTTTAAGAGCATCGAGGGCAAGCTCGACACCCTGGGCGTTCACCGCGCCCGCATCGATTCGCTTACGCCCGAGGAGCGCACCTTTGTAACCCGTTACTTCCAGGCCTACGTGTCGCCGGTCATCTCACCGCTGGTGATTGACCCGCGCCACCCCTTCCCCAACCTGCGCAACGGCGCACTCTACCTGGCCTGCGGCCTGGACGGCGTCACCGACGAGGAGAGTCTGCTGGGCCTTATCGAGATTCCCACCTCGATGAACCGCGTGGTCGAGATCCCCTCGCCCACCGGCACCTACTCCCACATCTTGCTCGAGGACGTCATCCTCGCCTGCCTGGACAGCTGCTTTGGCTCCTATAGGCCGCTGGATCGTGCGCTGATCCGCGTCACCCGCAACGCCGACATCGATCCAGACGGCGAGGGCGTCGAAGAGGAAGAGGACTACCGCCAGCACATGAAGCGCATCCTCAAGAAGCGCCTGCGCCTGCAGCCGGTAGTGCTCGCGGTCTCGGGGTCGCTCGAGAAGGCGACGCTCAAGACCATCCGCAAGGCGCTCGAGCTTTCGCGCCGCTCTGTCTTTACCTGCGATATCCCGCTCGACCTAGGCTACGTCTTTGGCATTGAGGGCAAGATTCCCGAGCACCTGCGCAACGAGCTGCTCTTTACGCCGTTTAGGCCGCAGCCCAATCCCAACATCGACATGACCCGCTCCATCCGCGAGCAGGTGCTGCAGCACGACAAGCTGCTCTTTTATCCCTACGAGGCCATGAACCCGTTCTTGGACCTGGTGCACGAGGCCGCCTATGACCCCGAGTGCATCTCGCTGCGCATCACGCTCTACCGCGTGGCAAAGCAGAGCCGTCTGTGCGAGTCGTTGATCGATGCTGCCGAGAACGGCAAAGAGGTCACGGTGCTCATGGAGCTCCGTGCCCGCTTTGACGAGCAAAACAACATCGAGTGGGCCGAGCGCCTGGAAGAGGCCGGCTGCACCGTCATCTACGGCTCCGAGGGCTTTAAGTGCCACTCCAAGATCTGCCAGCTCACCTATCGCGAGGGCATGGCGCTAACGCGCCTGACGTTGCTGGGCACCGGCAACTTTAACGAGAAGACGGCCAAACTCTACAGCGACTTTATGCTCATGACCGCCCACCCCGGCATCGGCGAGGACGCCAACCTGTTCTTCCGCAACCTGTCGCTGGGCAATCTGCGCGGCGATTACCGCTTCCTAGGCGTGGCGCCCGTAGGCCTCAAGCCGCTCATCATGCGCGGTCTGGATCGCGAGATTCAGCGCGCTCTCGCTGGCGAGCCCGCCCGCGTGTTCTTTAAACTCAACTCGCTCACCGACCGCGAGGTCATCGACAAGATCGCCGAGGCATCGTGCGCTGGAGTCCGCGTGGACATGATCATCCGAGGCATCTCGTGCCTCAAGCCCGGTGTTCCGGGCAAGACCGAGAACGTGCATGTCCGCTCCATCGTCGGACGCTTTTTGGAGCACGCCCGTGTTTACGCTTTTGGCGTGGACTCGGACATGATTTACCTGAGCTCGGCAGACATGATGACACGCAACACCGAGCACCGCGTGGAGATCGCCTTCCCCGTGCTCGACCCCACCTGCCGCGCCCTGGTACACGAGTACATGGGCATGCAGCTGCGGGACAACGTGAAGGCCCGCAGCCTCACGAGCGACGGCACCTGGGTCCCCGTGGAGCGTGCAGAGGGTGAGAAACCCTTCAACTCGCAGGAAGCTCTACTGGAGCGTGCCTATCGCAATGCCGAGGCCGCCGAGGCAAAGCCCGCCCCTGCTCCTGAGCCGCAGCCGGCCACACCCAAGGTCCAAGAGGTCCAGGCGACCGTCATTGAGCCCGAGCCTGCACCTGCACCTCAGCCCGATCCGCAGGTCATCAAGCCCGCACCCGAGACGAGCGCCCGTCGCGATAAGCCCGCCGGCAAGACCAAGGCCATCGAGCGCCATCGCCCCGGCCGCGTGCGCATGGGCCTGGGTCTGATCGGCCTGGGTCTTAAGACGCTCATTACCGGCAAGACGAAATAGTCGTTTGTAGAAGCAGTTTGTAGAAGCGCCCCGCATTTGAGGAAAGCCTCGGATGCGGGGCGCTTTTCCCTGCTACCATGGTGCGAACAACAACGCGAATGACAGGCAGGAATATGAAGCTCACTATAGAATCGATGACCTACGGCGCCGACGGGCTGGCGCACGCCGACAACGGCAAGGCCGTCTTTGTGCAGGGCGCCGTGGCAGGCGACACCGTCGAGGCCGAGGTCGTACAGGACGGCAAGTCGTTCATGCGTGCCCGCACCACCGAGATTCTGGAGCCAAGCCCCGATCGCATTCAGTCTCCCTGCCCCTTCGTGGGCATCTGCGGCGGCTGCTCGTGGGGCAATCTCTCACGCACGGCACAGCTCGCCGCCAAGGAGCAAAATCTGCGCTCCACGCTCGAGCGTATCGGCAAGTTCAGCCCCGATCAAGTCGATGAACTGGTGCAACCAATCCGCCACACCAAGGATGATTGGGGCTACCGCAATAAAATCGAACTCGAGCCGACCGTTGTAAACGGCCGCGTGCGTCTTGGCATGCACGGTGTCGATCCTCGCAAGATCGTGACCGTCGATTCGTGCCCGTTGTTCGACAAACGCTTCCCCAAGGCACTCAAATCGGTCGTCGGCGCGCTCAATTATCTGAGCGGCAGCCACGACCTGGGCCTTGAGCGCGTGGGCATTCGCGCCTCGCGTCGCACCAAGGCACTCGAGGTGGCGCTCTGGACGCCTACGGGCTCTTTCCCGCGCTCGCAAGTCTCGCGCGTGTTGGCAGACGCCGCGCACCCCACAAGTGTCGTACGCGTGATGAGCAAGGGCGAAAAGAAGGCCCGCCGTGTTTCCAAGGTCGAAATGCTCGCCGGAGAGGGCTCATGGACCGAGAATATCGCCGAGGGTCAGATGCGCTTGTCTGCCCCGTCTTTTTTCCAGGTCAACACCAAGGGTGCCGAGATTTTGATCGAGCTTGTCATGGAAACGCTCGATCCGCAGGAAGACGAGCTTGCCGTGGACCTGTACTGCGGTGCCGGCACCTTTACCCTGCCGCTCGCCCGCCGCTGCGACTTTGTCGCCGCCGTCGAGGCCTACGGCCCCGCCGTGCGCGACCTGCGCCGTAACCTGGAGATCAACAAGCTTGATAACGTCGACGTCATTGGCGGAGACGCGGTGCGCGAGTTCCCCGACCAGGATGCCGACGTCTTGGTGGTCGACCCGCCGCGCGCAGGCCTCGCCCCCGAAGCGATCGACCTTATCGCCAGCACGAGTGCCCACGATGTCGCCTACGTGAGCTGCGACCCGGCCACCCTGGCGCGCGATCTCAAACGCTTTGTCGAAGAAGGCACCTTCTCCCCCGTAAAGATCACGCCAGTCGACCTGTTCCCACAAACCTTCCACTGCGAGACCGTCGTCCACCTTAGGCGCAACTAGCCACTTAATCATTGCTCAGAAAAATCATTGGGAAATCGAGCGTGGCAAGCGGAGGTCTTCGGGGTATAAGACGGCTAATTGTATGCCGCCTATGAAAGGAACCCTCATGCCCAGCGTTGCCGTTCTCGCCGCCGATGGCTTTGAAACTATTGAATGCTTGACCATGGTCGATGTCATGCGTCGCGGCGGCGTGCGTGCCACGCTCGTCTCGATTATGCCCACGCGTGAGGTCGTAAGCTCGCTGCAGATCCCCGTGACCTGCGATGCGCTCTTTGATGAGATCAACTTTGACGAGTACGACTGCGTCGTGCTGCCCGGCGGCCTGCCCGGTGCCACCAACCTGCGCGCCGATCAGCGTGTCTGCGACGTGGTCTGCGAGTTCGCCGCGACCAAGCACGTCGCCGCCATCTGCGCCGCCCCGTTTATCCTGGGCGAGCTCGACCTACTCGAGGGGCGCCACGCCACGTGCTTCCCTGGCTTTGAGAAAAGCTTCCCCGAAGGCGCCTATACTGGCGAGAAGGTCACGCAAGACGGCAACATCATCACTGCCAGCGGCATGGCACAGTCACTCCCCTTTGCATTGGAGCTGCTGCGCACGCTCGCCGGCGACAAGGCCGTCGAGAAGGTCGCCGAGGGCATCCAACTATGATTTTGGCTTCCCAATCGCCGCGCCGCATAGAGCTGATGCGCGAGGCAGGCTACAACATTCGCGTGATTCCCGCGGATATCGACGAAACGCCCTTTGATGGCGAGCCCCCGCTCACGCTTGTCGAGCGCTTGGCACGCGCCAAGGCGGCTGCCGTTGCTGCCGAGTATGCCGAGCCCAATGAGTTGACCGTCGCGGCCGACACCATCGTCACCTTCGACGGCAAGATTTTGGGCAAGCCGGCTACCGAGGACGAGGCGCGCACCATGCTCCGTGAGCTTTCGGGCCGCACGCACCAGGTCGCAACCGGCGTCTGCATCGTTAAGGCAGGCGATACGGCCGCCCCGCATGCCGCCGAGAGCCTGTCGTTTGTCGATGTGACCGACGTGACGTTCTACGAGCTCACCGACGAGCAGATCGAGCACTACGTTGCCTCGGGTGAGCCCATGGATAAGGCAGGCGCCTACGGCATCCAGGGCACAGGCGGCCGCATGCTCGTGCACGATATTTCGGGCGACTTCTATAACGTAGTGGGCCTACCCATCGCCCGCGTCGCGCGCGCGATTCAAAAACTCTCGTAATTGCATCTGGCGCTGGGTATTCCCCAGCGCCTACAATTTTGGCGTACCGTACGGATCCCGACCGGGCACAAGGCGCGGCGGAAAACCGATAGGAGTTAAACATGGATACACTGCTCGAGGCCATTGACGTCTGCGATGTCGATGGCTTTTGCTATGGCAACTATACGGACGAGGAGGCCGGCACCGGTTGCACCGTAATCGTGGCACCCGAGGGCGCCACCGGCGGCGTTGACGTACGCGGTGGCGCTCCCGCTTCGCGCGAGACCGACCTGCTACGACCCGAGAACACCGTCGACAAGGTCCACGCCGTCTGCCTTTCGGGCGGATCGGCCTTTGGCCTCGAAGCTGCAAGCGGCGTCGCTCGCGAGCTTGAGAGCCGCGGCATCGGCCTTCCCGTCGGCCCCACGCAGGTGCCTATCGTGTGCTCCAGCTGTATCTTCGACCTTGCCTTTGGTAACCCCACCGTGCGCCCCGACATTGAGGCCGGCATCGCCGCCGTGCGCGAAGCACTCGACCACACCCCCACCAAGCTCGAACAGGGCAACGTAGGCGCCGGCACGGGCGCTACCGTGGGTAAGCTCATGGGGCCTGCCACCTGCATGAAGGCCGGCCTTGGAGCTGCCGCCGTGGCACTCGGCCCCATCAAGGTGGGCGCCGTGGTCTCGGTCAACGCCTGCGGCAACGTTGTCGACCCCTTCACCGGCGAGTGGGTCTCCGGCATGCGCGCCGCAGCCGATAGCGACCAGATCGTCGACATGGAACTCGCAGCCTTTGCCGCCGCCGGATCCATGCAGATGCCGCTCGACCGCACCAACACCACCATCAGCTGCATCGTCACCAACGTGGAACTCACTAAGGCACAAGCCACCAAGGTCTCCCAGATGGCCGCAGACGCCTACGCACACGCCATCCGCCCCACACACACCACCAACGACGGCGACACCATCTACACCCTCGCCAGCGGCAAACTGGGCGCCCAGGCAAGCGCCGCCGTTCCCCTAGACCTGCTGGGCATGCTCGCAGTAAGGGCCCTGGAAACTGCCATCGCAAACGGAGCCAAAACCGCCAAAACCTCCCACGGAATCCCAGGTGCTGCGAAGTAATCTCACTCGACCGTCGGTCGGAGGCGGGCGGGCATTACGTTTGCTGCTCTACAGTCCTATGCAAGACGAAGGCCACATTAAGTGGCCTTCTTTGCATGCGGAACTCGCGACAAACGTAATGCCCGCCCGCCTCCGACCGACTACCAACTAATATTTTTTCAGCCCAGGCCCCTGTGTACCGCGCGTCGAAGATCTTCAAATTCAAATAACCTGACAATCGATTCTTATAGCAGAGGCCCCTTGGCCTTTAGTTTGATACAAGTTCCGCACGAGCCGGAAAGCACTTAATGTGCTTTCCGTGCGAGCAGGACTGTTCGCAGTAGCAAACTAAAGGCCAAGGGGCCCAGTCAACCTATCAGCAGCGATTACTCGGCAGCTAGTTGAATTTGAAGATCTTTGAGGCAAGACGGTATAGGCCGAGTGTGGTTTTGTCTCCGGTCCGTCCGCGCAGATTGGTGAAGAACCCGACCACGCCGTAGCGGGCACGACGATACATGCGCTCGTCGTAGGCCTTCAAATCATTCCACAGCGTCTTTAGGCGCTCGTCGGCGCAATCTTCCTCGGAAAGCTTGGTGAGCACCGAGCAGATCGCCATCATCATGGTGAAATAGCCCATCATGTACGAGCGCAGACGCGACGACTCAACATCGCTGTACAGGTGGTACGACTCCATCATGATGCGCGTCACACGGAACTGCTGGTCCAGACGCTTGACCATCGTGGCCTCGTTGACACTCTGGCCCTCGCGACCGATAAAGTAGCGATAGAGGTCGATGTCGGCGTAGTACATGGTCTTGCAACGCGGCAGCGGCACGTAGGCGTAGATGTTGTCCACATAGAACGTGTGCGGCGGCATGGGAAGGTTGGACTCGCGCAGCACATCCGTACGATAGCACAGGCTGTGCATGAGTAGGTTCTGGTCCAGGCGGAAATGACCGATCTGATCCCAGGAAAAGATCTTTTTGCGCGGCAGGGCAAATTTGTAGCCAATAGCGGTATGCGTGCCCTCGTAAACCTTCTCGTACACGTAGTTCGAGATAAACAGGTCAACGCGCTGATCGCGCTCTTCAAAGCCACGCAGAATCGACAGCATGGTCGAAAGAGCCGCAGCGTCGAGCCAGTCATCCGAGTCGACAACCTTGTAGTAGGTGCCCTGTGCCTCGCGCAGACCCGAAAGGACGGCAATACCGTGGCCACCGTTCTCCTGGTGTACCGCGCGAATGATACCGGGATAACGTGCCTCCCACTCATCGGCCTTATCGGCCGTCTCGTCCTTGGAGCCGTCGTCCACCACGATAATCTCGATATCGGTGGCGTAATTGCTCCCCTCCAAGATGGAGGTGATGCAATGGTCCATGTCCTTGGCGGCGTTATACGAGGGAATACCGAATGTTATGACTTTATGCATGGCAGGCGATAATCTCATCCGAAAGATCGAGGGCGGAATTGGTCACGGCGTCCATATCGTAGTAACGATACTCGGCCAGACGACCCACCGGGTGGAAGTTCGTCAGGTTCTGGACGCGCTCAAGATAGCGCTCATAGAGCTCACGGTTCTCGGGCTCAAGAATGGCGTAGTACGGCGTCTCGCCCGAGCCGGGCGTATAGGCCTTGGAGTACTCCTTCATGATGGTGGTCTTGCCGGGCAGGATCTGACCGGTCATGTTCTTGAACTCGGTAATGCGCGTGTAGTCCTCGCTCGTGGTGTAGTTGACGGTGCCCACGGGCTGGAACTGGTCCATATCGAGCGTCTCGAACTTCATGTCGAGCGTGCGGTACGGTAGCGCGCCCAGATCGAGATTGAACAGCTCATCGAGCGGACCGGTGTAGACGATCTCGCCACCATAGACCTTGCCGTCGATCTTGACGGTAGTCTCGTCGATTTCAAAGAGGTCACGGGCGTCCACGTCGCAGAACACGTCGATCAGGTCGTGGTCGAGCATGTGCTCAAAGAGCGCCGTGTAGCCCTCCTGCGGCATGCCCTGGAAGGGAGCTTGCGGGAAGTAGCGGTCATCATCGCCCACAAAGACGGGAACGCGGCCGGTGATCGAGGGATCGATCTGATCGGGCGTCTGGCCCCACTGCTTCATGGTGTAATGCAAAAAGACGTTCTCGTAGACGTAATCGGCGACCTCGGCAAGATCCGGGTCGTTCTTCTTACGCAGCTCCATAATGGGCACCTTGACATCCTTGCCAAAGGTCTCCACGAGCTTCTGATACAGCTCCTCGCCGCGCTCGTCACCAAAGGCGAGCTTGAGACTCGCATGGTTGAAGGGCACGGGCATAAGGGTACCGTTGATGTTGGCGAGCACCTTGTGCTGATAATCCGTCCACTTGGTAAAGCGCGACAGGAAATTGTGCACGCGCTCGTTAAAAGTGTGATAGATATGCGGACCGTACTCGTGGATCAGGATTCCGGCCTCGTCAGTGCAGTCATAGGCATTGCCCGCAATGTGGCTACGGCGCTCCAAAACGGCAACACGATAGCCGATGGTCTCGGCAAGACGGCGGGCGCAAACGGCACCGGCATATCCAGCACCGACGACAATCATGTCGTACGCGCCGGCGTTAAAGCCTTCAGGCAGGCCTGAGGTAATCTGCATCGATACTCCTTGTCAAAAGCCACGGGCTCGTTAGCTGGGCTTTTCTCGAACATTCTTCGAGACATATTTATCAGAGCGATTATAGCGCTAATGCGTCCTATAATGAGCTTGCCACACAAGGAAAGCTCAAGCACCGCGGCGTACATAATTGAAAGGTAAACCCGCTAGCAGCGGGTTTATTCGTGAACAGCCGGGTGCCTGGAGCTTAGCGAAACACTTGTAAGGAGTAACATGAGCGATTTCCTAAACCGTATGAAGTCTGCCGCCAAGGCCGACCTTAAGACGATCGTCCTGCCCGAGGGCGAGGATCCGCGCACTATCGTCGCGGCCACCAAAATCATCGAGGAGGGCCTGGCAAAGATCGTCATCCTGGGCAACCCCGACGAGATCAACGTTCCCGGCGCTACCGTCATCGACCCGCGCAATGCCGAGAAGCACGAGGAGTACGCGCAGAAGTTTGCCGAGCTCCGCGCCAAGAAGGGCGTTACCATCGAGCAGGCTCGCGCCCAGGTGATGGACGCCACCTACTTTGGCACCATGATGGTCAAGATGGGCGATGCCGACGGCCTGGTCTCCGGCGCCTGCCACTCCACCGCCGACACCCTGCGCCCCGCGCTTCAGATCCTCAAGACCGCCCCGGGCACCAAGCTGGTCTCGGCCTTCTTCGTGATGTGCACCGACACCCCGCAGTTCGGCACTGACGGCACGCTGATCTTCGCCGACTGCGGCCTCAACATCAACCCGTCCTCCGACGAGCTCTCCGAGATCGCCATCGCCTCCGCTCACTCCTGGTCCACCTTCATGGGCAACGTTGAGCCGCACGTGGCCATGCTCTCCTACTCCACCATGGGCTCCGCTGGCGGCGAGGTCGCCAAGAAGGTCCAGGAGGCTGTGAAGTTCTGCAAGGAGAAGGCTCCCGAGCTCGCCATCGACGGCGACCTGCAGCTCGATGCCGCTATTGCCCCCACCGTCGCCCAGCTCAAGGCTCCCGGCTCCTCCGTTGCCGGCAAGGCCAACGTGCTCGTGTTCCCCGACCTCGAGGCCGGCAACATCGGCTACAAGCTGGTCCAGCGCTTCGCCGGCGCCGACGCCTACGGCCCCATCCTGCAGGGCATCGCCAAGCCGGTCAACGATCTGTCGCGCGGCTGCTCTGCCGACGACATCGTGGGTGTCGTAGCCATCACCGCCGTCCAGGCTCAGATGGCTGAGTAGCGCACGCACTCGCCCGAAGGCCGTACGGGCTAACCCCTGAAAACGTCCTCGACCAATGAAACGCCCCCGTTCTGCTCCTTCGGAGCTACGAACGGGGGCGTTTCTGGTCTGCGGAATGTTTTCAGGGGTTAGCCCGTACGGCCTTCTACCGCTACGTAGCAATTAGGGCATCTGGAGTGGACGGCGGCTTGGCTACGAGCTGAGGCTGAAGATCTGAATGGTTGGGTGCCGTTGCTGGGAGCGCAGGCGTTGCTGATGATGATCTCTTTGGGATTGGAATTTTCACCTGCTAGCAAAAAGGCCTCCGGAGCTGTTGCTCTGGAGGCCTTTCGTTTACTTGCAAATGCGCGCGTTAGTTGTTCTTGGTCAGGCGCTCGACGTCGTGGGCGATCATGTATTCCTCGTCGGTGGGGATGACCATAACCGTGACGGAAGAGCCGGCGGCGCTGATGACCTGTGGGCCGTTGCCCACGGCCTCGCGGTTCTTGTTGTTGTCGATGCGCACGCCCAACCACTCAAAGCAGTCGCAGAAGGCCTTGCGGATCGACCAGTCGTTCTCGCCGATGCCGGCGGTAAAGGTAATGGTGTCCACGCCCGCCATGGAAGCGATCATGGAACCGGCCTGCTGCATGGCCTTATAGGCGAACATATCGAAGGCGAGCAGGCAGCGCTCGTCGCCCTCGGAGGCGCGCGTGCGGATGTCGCGGGCGTCGTTGGAGATGCCCGAGATGGCAAGCAGACCAGACTGCTTGTTCATCATGTCATCGACTTCCTGGTAGCTGTAGCCGCCCTCGCGCTGCAGGTAGCACACGGTGGCCGGGTCGATGGAACCACAACGGGTGCCCATCATCAGGCCATCGAGCGGCGTGAGACCCATCGTGGTGTCGCGGCACACGCCGTCCTCGATAGCAGCGAGCGAAGCACCGTTGCCCAGATGGCACGAAAGCAGGCGGTGGCAGCGCGAACCCAGGATCTCCTTGGCCATCATCCACTCATAGCGGTGGCTCGTGCCGTGGGCGCCGTACTTGCGCACGTGGTACTTGTCGCAAACGTCCTTGGGCAGCGCGTAGGTGTAGGCAACCTCGGGCATGGTCATGTGGAACGAGGTGTCGAAGACCGCCACGTTGGGCAGCTCCGGATACTTCTCACGGCAATACTCAATCGCTGCGGCCTCGCCGTAGTTGTGCAGCGGAGCAAGCGGTGCCACCTCAAGAATCTTGGCCATAACCTCGTCGTCGACAACCGCGGAATCATCGAAGTGCCAGCCGCCCTGAACGATACGATGCCCAATGCCATCAATCGTAAAGTCGGTCTTCTCGAGCTCCTCGAGCACGCGAGCGATAGCAGAGCGATGATCGGGGAAAGGGACCTCCTCGGTCTGCTTAGCGCCACCGTTCTCGGAGTGGCCAAAGATGCCCATGTCCGATCCGATACGCTCGCAGTTGCCCTTGGCGAAAACCTTGCGGGTATCGGTATCCAAAAGCTGATATTTAAGGCTTGAGCTGCCGGCGTTGACAACAAGTACGTTCATGAGACTCCTTCGCAGTGCAATACGGTCGACGCAGGCCCCTTAAGGCGGCCGCATTTTAATAAGAAGTTATCATATCTTGATAAATAGATATCAGCATATCGCCCAACGAGCGCAAAAGAGGGGCCGAACGGCGCTCGGTCGTCCAGCCCCTCCCCTCTTGCAATTACTTGCCGTTGACGATGCGCTCGACGTCGGAAGCGATCATGAACTCCTCGTCCGTAGGGATGACGAAAATCTTGACCTTGGAATCCTTGGCGGACAGGCACCAAGCGCCGTCGCCACGCAGGGCATTACGGGCGTGATCCATCTTGACGCCCATAAAGGCCAGACGATCGGCCACGCCAGCGCGAACGGCCGGAGCGTGCTCGCCGATGCCGGCGGTAAAGACCAGGGTGTCCATGCCGCACATGGAGGTGGCCATCTCGGCGGCCTTAGCGGCAATCTTGTAGACGAACATATCGAAGGCGAGCTGAGCCTCGGGGTCACCAGCAGCGGCGAGCTCCTCAACGTTGCGGCAGTCGTTGGTCTTGCCACCGGTCACAGCCAAAAGGCCAGACTTCTTGTTCATCATCTCGTCGACCTCGTCGAAGGTGTAGCCACCCTCGCGCTGCAGGTAGCACACGGTAGCCGGGTCGATGGAGCCGCAGCGGGTGCCCATCATGACGCCGTCGAGCGGCGTCAAGCCCATGGTGGTGTCCATGCACTTGCCGTCCTCGATGGCGCACAGGGAAGCGCCGGAGCCGATATGGCACACGACGACCTTGCGGGCCTCGCCGTTGGTCATCTCGGCGACCTTCTTGGAGATGTAGCGATAGCTGGTGCCGTGGGCGCCGTACTTACGGATGTGCAGCTTGTCGCAAACATCCTTGGGAAGGGCGTAGGTCTTGGCGACCTCGGGCATGTTGAAGTGGAAAGCGGTGTCGTAGACCGTGACGTTGGGCAGATCGGGATACTGCTCCAGGCAGTACTCGATAACGTTGGCCTCGGGGTTGTTGTGCAGCGGCGCCAGCGGGGCGACCTCGCGAATCTTGGCGAGGACGTCCTCGTCGACGAGGGAGGAATCACCAAAGTACCAACCGCCCTGAACGATACGGTGGCCGATGCCCTCGATCTTGACGCCGTTGGCCTCAAGGTCCTTCAGGACGACCTCGATGGCGACCTTGTGGTCGGGGAACTCGATGTTCTCGGTCACCTTCTTGGAGCCATTGGCAGCATGGGTGAAGGTACCGCCGGTAAAGCAGACGCGCTCGCAGGAGCCCTTTGCGGACACCTTGTGGGACTTGGTATCGATGACCTGATACTTAAGGGTCGAAGATCCTGCGTTGACGACCAGAACGTTCATGTGTCTCCCTACTAACAGGCGGTGTGGCGCCGCCAGGTTACATACGCTTCAATAATAAACCCAAACGCCCTCGCGCTCGGGTTTATTGCGTTGATATATAAGTTATCGCTGTCCAAATACTCACGGCCTTTGACTTGTAAGACGAAATAGCGCGGGGATATACACCAAGGAAGAAATCCCGAGTGCAACAAGCAATACGACTCGAATGCCTGCAACGCTACTCAACACAGCGTTGAGCAGATAGAAAAGAACGGCACCCACCGCCACCATCTGGCTTTGAACCGAAATCAGTGAACAACGCATCGAAGAATCGGCAGCATTTTGGAAAACTGAGTATTTGATTGGGGCAAACAACGAGTACGCAACCGTCTACAGCACATAGAACACGGGCAGCAAATTAGCCGGAGTAAGGGGAATCAAAAACAAAGCTGTCAATACTAAGCGAATGATGCCGCAAATACCCGCAAAACGGCCCTTGTCGACACGAGTAATCGCACTGGGCACAATAAACCCTATGGAGGCCGAGGCAAGGAGCTGGACCGCAATGGTCACGCCCGAAGCGACGGCGTTCATTCCGCGGCCTGCAAGCAACAGTGAGAAAAAGTCTTCCAAGGCGACGAAGGCAAATGCCTGAGAACAGTCCATGATGAACGCTGACCGAAGAATGCCATTACCCGCAATAGCAGCACAGATCATCTTCGGGCTAATTCCATGCTCAGGTGTCACCGCGGTGCCCCCTCTTCTCACCTCAGGAATACAGACAACGACAACCAATGTCAGCACCATTGCGATGATATCGACCGAAAGCCCAATGAGATACGCGCCAGCGGACGAAATGAAACCGCCCACACAAGCGGAGAGGGCATAAGACGCATAGAAGACGAATCGCTCAACGATATTAAGTCTCACGAGTTGGTCCCGAGAGATGCTATCGATGTAAATCGCTTCGATGGATCCGCTCACACATGCAACGGCAAAACCCTTGAGAGCGAACGCACCGATTAAAAGCAGAGGAGATCGGACGAGAAGCAGGGCGGCGTAGTATCCAAGCATTCCCACGACGCCAACGAGACCGCTCGTCTTTCGTCCAAGCCTATCAGCAATATAGCCAGTGGGAACTTCAAGGATGAACTTGCTCACTTGATATGCAATCATCATGCTAGAAATCGCCACCATCGAGAATCCGACGAATTCAAGGTAAACCGTCAGAAAATACAAAATGGTGCTGAAGTTCGACAGAAAAACGAACGTCATATAAAGCAAAACCGTACGGTTTTTCATGCTCCGCCCTCCAAGAGTCAACAATCTGAATCGGAATCTTGGAAAAGCATGAGGGCAAAGCCGTCAGTCATGTGTTACAAGGCGTCAACATTCACTTGACGACACGAGGCCAAATGGCCTCACGAAGCAAGATGACGCAATAGGTGAAGAAATACCGTCTGGTGTCGATCGGTCCAGGCATTTTGTCGATAGCAAAAGTAGATGGGCAAGGCTACGTCATGCGAGCCTTCAATAGAGCACTCGCTCACTTCCAATCCATCTGATGCGAGAGAAGAGCCAGAAAAACTCAATATCAATCCCCCGGCTTGAAGAAACTCAGCCTGCGCCCTGCTTCCGTATTCGACATCGCGAAAGCGGAAATTAACCAGCTGAGCTTCGGGACATTGATTGATTGCATTGAGACAGGGTGACAAATTAATGGGAACAGCGAGCCTGCCGCTCAGCAACTCACGAACGGTCATAGCACCCACAGATTGATGACCCGCTGGGCATGAAAGAACCTTGAGCTCCTTTTCACCCAAGTATTTCGAAGAAAGGACACCGTCCCTTGGTTCCTCAAATGAGATGGCCGCATCCGAAATGCCAAGCACAAGCGATTCAAAGCATGTTGCCGTTGGCTGATGCCACACATCAAGATGAATCTGAGGGTGCGAGCGTTCAAACGAGTCATACCAGTTTTCGGCAAAAAGGCGCCCCCGCCCATGAAGGCAGGGGGCGTAAAGACGAAAGTGGCCGTCGGGCGAGACGCCGTCGTCCCTCGATTGAGCGTACTTTTTGAGATCGTCGACTTGTGCCAGGATCACGCGTGCACGACGCGCAAATTCTCTGCCCGCCGGAGACAAAACAGCCTCCCCCGCCGATCGGTTGAGCAAAACGATCTGATACTCAGATTCCAACTTTTTGATTGCCGACGAAACGGCCTGCGGACTCACATGAACAGCGCGAGCTGCTTTGCGCACGCCGCCATAGTTCGCTACCGCTTGAAGGTATTCGAGTTGAGAAAGCTGCATAGATTACACCAAAGGCAGCCAAGTCGACGGCCTACGCGCCCTCAGATGAGGTTCTCGCCCAAGTTCTTGCCGCCAAGGACGTGCATGTGGAAGTGCATGACGGTCTGACCGGCGTTAACGCCCTTGTTGGAGATGACGCGGAAACCGTCCTCCAAGCCCTTGGCCTTAGCGACCTCCTGGATGGCGTGAGCCATGGCGCCCATGGTCTCGGCCGGTACGTTGTCGGCGATGTCGCCGTAGTGCTTCTTGGGGATCACGAGCGTGTGGACCGGCGCCTGGGGATTGAGGTCGTCGAACGCGATGACCTGGTCGTCCTCATAGACAACGGTCGAGGGGATCTCGTGGTTGGCAATTTTGCAGAAGATGCAATCGCACATGGTTGGTTCCTTTCTAACGACAACGCAACAGAAGGTGGCGTTGTTCAGTGAAACACCAAGACAGTTTAGCCCACTTCAAAGATCCGAATTGAGCGAAATCCATTCCTCGGCAATCGCAATGGCCAGAGGGCTTTATCCATCCATATGCTCGCGCCTATTTAAAGTGTTTGACCTCGGGAACGATCAACACCGGAAGGACGGATAGACCGTAAAGCAGAGTAATAAGCATCATTTGTTTGTCGTAATCTGAACCGGAAATAGCCGCAATCCCAATAGGAAGCATATAAGAGCCCAAAAGGCTAACTTCGGCCATAGTGCCGCCAGCGCTGCCAGCATAACGAGTGCCGATTTCAACAAATGAAACTGGCAGAGCTTGAACAACTGGACCCATCATGCTCGTAACGATGCCGCACACTGCAAGCAATACCCCCATGGACTTCAAGTCCGAGGCAAACCACGCAACTGCAAATGAAATAGAGCCAAGAAGCCCGACAATCACAAGATACGGTCGCGCAAGGCGGCATTTACCGTAAAGCATCGGAGCAATCAAGCAGCCGATAATCCCAGCAGCGGTTGTCAGCGCCGCCATTTCGCCGGCCGTCGAAGCATCGGTGCCTCGCACAAGCTCAAGAGCCTGAGGTAGCACACCGGAAAAGGCGGTCGTGGCGGCAAGTGAGAAAGCGGCGCAAATCGCGCAAAGCCAAACGTTACGCGAACGAAAAGCAGTCAGAAGGGCTTGGTCGTGCTCAACGCCATCAGGAATAAGTGAGTCATGCTGTACGTTCTTACCAAATAAACCCCAGAAGATAGTCAGAACGACCAACAACGCTTCTGCAACTGTATAGCCCATTAGCACGGAAGACATAAACGCCGATGACGCTTGCGCCGCCGCAATGCCAAAGCAAGTCGCCGCATAGTAAATGCCCATCGCAACATCCGTCTTATCTGCAAACCAAAGTCCAAGCGTCTTTGCATTATTGGCAGTCAATGCCGCCATCCCCACGCCGATGCAAAACATCGAGACAAGTTGAGCAGGATAGTTCGATAGGGTGAAAATTCTGATAGCGCCGCCGACTAAAGAAACACAGAACCCGCCAAGTATCACTACTTTGGGCCCAAGCCTATCTCCAAGTGATCCGAACGGGAGACTAAAGAAAACCGCCGCAAGCATTGGCGCCAGAAAGAGAGATGAGAATCCGACAGGGTCGATATTCATCTGAGGCATGATGACCGTAGCATAGGCAGCGACCTGATACTGCATGAAGTTGCCCAAAAAACAGAGACCACACGTCAACAGCAATATTAACCAGCGGTAACCACTCGAAGCCCGCTTTTGCTCAACTTTGTGCGCAACTTCGCACGCTTCACCATCCATTGCACCAACCTCACATTAAAAATGGTCGCGACCCCCATATCAACTGGAGGTCGCGACCAGGCAAAACACCGATTAATTATAATTCAGAAGTCTCAGGCATCTCGGCTTTTGCCGCCGCACCAGTCTCGGGCAACATCGCAATAGGCAAAACGCTCGCAAGGAAAAGAATCGATTCGATCGTAAAGTTCAACGTCCAATTGTCACCAGAAATAGACGAAACAATAACGGGAACAAAATAGGAGCAGAGAAGGCCGACAGTACCGATTATTCCACCAGCGCTACCGGCATATTTCGCGCCAATCTCAGGAAGATCAGGAGTCATTGCCTGAATAATGGGGCCAGAAAGAGCGGTCATAAAACCATTGAGGACGAGAGCAACCCACATGACAGTGCCAAGCGGCAAAAACCAGTTTGCAACCATTACAACGGCGGCAATCACCGTGGTTACAATGAGAAACGGTTTATTCTTACCGAGCTTGAGGACGGCAGCCGGTCCCGCAAAACAAGCAAAGAAGCTACCAACTGTAATAATTGCTGCCATAGATCCAGCGGTGGCAGTATCAACGCCGCGAACGAGCTCAAGCGCAGACGGCAGAATTGCGCAATATGCCGTGGTTGAAGCGAGGGTAAGACCATAAGCCAAGGCAATGCACCAAACGCCGCGCGACTTAGCGGCAATCTTAATGTACTTCATAACCGGCTCGGGCTCGGGCATGGGCTCGCCCTCCGGGACGTTCCTCATAAAGAAGATCCACAGCGCAGCAGTTACAGCTTCGGCAATAGCAGCGACCAGATAAGACACGTCAAGCGTAGGAAAATAAGTGCTGAATGCCTGGGCTATCACGATGGACACACATGAAGCAGCATAGAAAACTCCCACGGCAAGGGAGGTCTGCTGTTTAAACCAGGAACCCAGCACCTTTGCCAGATTGGCATTGAGCGCCGCAATGCCAAAGCCGATCATAAACATCGAAACGATCTGCACGGTAAAGTCATTAATCATGAAATAACGCAGAAAGCCGCCTACAGCAGAAAGCACCATGCCAATTGACACGACAAGCTTAACGCCGTAGCGATCAGCAAGAGATCCTGCAGGAATCGACAAAAACACAGCGGTGAGCATCGGCATCAACATGAGATTGGTAAGCCCACCGGCATCGATGCCGAGAGTCGTCATCACGACGACACCCCATGCTGAAACCTGATATTGCATGAAGTTTGCCATGAAGCAAATGAGGCAAACTACGAATAAGATCATCCACCGATAACCCGATAGCTTTTCTTCTTGAGCCATTTCTTTCTCCTTACGCAGGGATAGTTCAAGCTGAATTCAATGGGGCTAATTAGCCCACTCCATTGCGGCTTCTTTCACTAATCGTTGAGTAGCACCTCGTACATAGGACGGAACACCGAATCTTCTTTGGCATGCAGCGAATGCACCGGCTTCCACTCGTTTTCGTCAATTACCATATGAATGTGGTTCTCAGCGGTATAGGGGTCCCATGGTGCCTTGCCCTCAACAAACGGTTTGCCCGTCTTCGCAAAGCTGAACCACGCATCGTTCATTTCATCCGCGAGATGCGCTGGAGGATTGTCACCCGTAAACATCAGACCACTCGCGGTATCAAGATTCTTGAAAACGAACGGCACCTCGATTGCGTGGCAAGAACCCATTCCCTCGACACGAGATTTATAACGGAACAAATAGTTGTACACGGGCTTAAACGCCGACTGCTCTTCAGCCATAAGGTCGGTGCCGACAAAGAAACCGGTTGAGTTCATAAAATTGGTGTAATTCTCGGCAAAATCGCGCTCAGGCCATGCCTTTCGATATGCTTGCTCCCAGTAATCGATATCAATCTGATCATCAAAATGAATCGGGAATTGGCCGTGCCAGAATCCGGGAAGGTCATCGAAATAGAAATGGAAATAAGTAAACTCGTCCTCGGTACATCCAATCATGATATCGATATCCTTGGCTGCGCCCTCCGCCCAGGCCTTCATCGGCTTCTTGGGAAGAAAAGACCCGTCGCAAACCGGCGAGAAAATTAGCGACACTTCGTAGGTATGACGATCGCACCACACCTGCATGCCCTCAATGAGCTCGTCTGCCGACTTCGCTAAGAGCTCTTGGGCGGTTTTGCATCCCATGATTTCGGCGAACTCCCGAGCAAAGTACTCGCCGCGCTCGCGGGTCTTATAAAGCTGGATAGGGCCGGACTCCAAAATCGCACGTTGGAAATACTTATTTGCCTCTGGCAATATGGAAAGAAGAGCCTGGCTGGAAGAGCCTGCCGACTCACCGAAAAGCGTGACACAATTGGGGTCACCGCCGAAGGCCGAAATATTCTCATGCACCCACTCGAGCGCACGGATTTGATCAAGAATGGCAAGATAGCCGGCGTCTTTGTAGTCCTCTCCGCCCGGCAGGCAATCGAGCAGCAGCGACCCAAACAAGTTCAGACGGTAGTTAATCGAAACAATAACGACATCCTTCGCTGCCGCAAAATTGGAGCCGTTATATAGCGGGTCGGCAGATCCACCTGAGAAGTAGGCACCACCATGGATATATACCATGACAGGAAGGTTCTTGCGTGCGTGTCCCCTGACCCACACGTTAAGGCTCAGGCAATCCTCCCCTTGCTCATGAAGCGAAGCGAGTTCAACTTCATCGATAAATTGCCTGGCAGAATGCCCGAATTCCACGCATTCAATTTCCTCATCGGAATCATCAAGGCGCTCAGGGGCACGCCAACGAAGATCACCTACCGGCTGCTTTGCATAGGGAATGCCCAAAAAAGCTTCAACCCCGTTTTCGAGCGTCTTGCCCGAAACTATACCCGTCCTAGTCTTGACCTTCATTGCTTGTCCTTCCTCACAATTAAGATGCTAGATCGATATGATTTAAGCTAGCTGGCTTGAAACCATCTTAGAATTTGGAGAAAGTCAAAGGTCAACGACGTGTTTCGATGGAATACCAGCTGGATACCAAGCGCTTAAGACCGTTCACCTCGTCAAAACGACCGCTTGCCCGACAATGACGGAGTAACAAACATTAGAATAGCTCCAAGGTTTTGAGTGGCCCTAGGGCAGTCGGAAGGTGTGACATGGAACGCGAGTTTTCCCTTAATATCAAGCAGACGGCCGGCCTCTACGGCGTAAGCGCAGACACTCTTCGCTATTACGAGGCAATTGGTTTAGTTGCCCCAAAGCGCGGGGCGAATGCCTACCGTGAATACAGGAAGGACGATTTCGGCAGACTCAACATCATCATGTCAATGCTCAATATGAACTACACGCTTAGCGAAATCAGATCTTTCCTAGATAACCATTCACTCGAAACGAGCTTTGAACTGTTCAGCAACGAACTTGATAGCATCGACGCAGCCATAGCAAAACTATCGCAACGGCGCCGAAAGATCGAGCATTGCATGCAGAACATATCCATGTCGTTAAGAGCACGCGAGGAAAAACAGTCGAGGATGGTTCATAAGGGACCCCGAGGATATGTCATCGTAAGCGAGGATGAGCTAAGCGGCGACATAATTCCCTACGCCACCATTAAGCGCATGAAAGAACTCGGGATGGAAATCGATTCGATACACACGGTTCCATGCTTCATCCTTGACCCATCGCGCAGAAGCGCCGACGGTTGCCTGGTAGCAGAGAAGACGCTGCTTTCACTCGAATCAATCGACGATAAAGGGTGCGAGATTTTCCCAGAAGGCGACTATCTTTGCAGGACAACCACCGGACCTGCAGAAATAATGCCGACAATATGGAGGGAAATGAATGAATTCATGGACCAGAATCATCTCATTGCCGCAGGGCCTCTTCTAGAATTCTGGTATGTAAGCGAATACATATCTGACAATCAAGATGAATATTTACACACGCTAGAAATAATGGTTGAACCCGGTGAAATCGACCAGCGATAGCGCCTCAACTCACCTAACACGCCAAAAGGCAAGCAACATTCACCTCCAATGGCCAAGCCACCAGGGTAGTCTTTTTGCGACGGGGCTTTTTTGACTACTTTTTCGCAAACGCAAGTGCTCGGCGAGGCAGCCGACAAGAGGTAGTCAAAAAAGCCCCGTCCCAAAAAGACTACCCCAAAGTGGACTGCGAGATGGTTAGAACGAGAGGTTGTCGTCGGTGTTGGCGGCTTCGCCGTCGGCGAGCACGTCGTTGCCGTCGACGTCCTTAAGAAGCACCGAGACCTTCTGCTCGGCATCGGACAGGCGGGCGCGCAGGCTCTTGAGGAGCTCGACGCCGCGGGTATAGCTCTCGAGCGACTCCTCGAGTTCCATATCGCCCGACTCCAAGCTGCGGATGATGAGCTCCAACTCCTGCGAAGCCTGCTTGTACGTAAGCTGCTCGACCGGGGTTTTCTCTGCCATATCTGTTTCCTTTCCTAAAGGTTTATCGCTATGAAACGCGGCCTACTCGACCGTATCGACCGTTGCCGTCACGTTGCCGTCTGCCATACGCACGCGGATGGCGTCACCGGGCTTAAAGGTCTTGGCGCTCGTGGCCACCCCATCATCGCTGTACGCGATGGAATAACCACGGGCAAGCACCTTGAGCGGCGACAGGGCATCTAGCGAGGCTGCCGCACGGCCCAGGTCGGACGCGGGCTTGTTGAGCATCGTGCGCCCCTGATGCTCCAGACGGGAACTCGCAAGCGCGAGCGCATGGCGCTTGCCATCGAGCCCCGAGGTGCTTGCAACCAGACGCTCGGGCAGGCGCTCAAAGTTGGAGCGGAATGTCCCGACCGAGCGTACTATGGCGCCCGACAGGCGATCGGCAGTCAGCGCAAGCTCCGATTCGCGACGCTCGACCATAAACGTTGGGTCGTTGAGGCACGGGCGGCACGCAGCCGCATCGAGCGCATCGCCCAAGCGGGCCGTATAGGTATCCCAGGCGCGGCGACCGCGCTGGTCGAGCATCTCCAGATCAACCTGATTCGACCCAATCATCGATGCCATCGCGGCACCCAGACGCTGATGGCGCGCCTCGAGCACATCGGCCAACTCCGTCATAGCCGGCGCCACCGATTCTGCCGCCGCCGTGGGCGTGGAGGCGCGGCGGTCGCTCACCATGTCGCAAATCGAGGTATCAGGCTCATGGCCAATGCCGGTCACCACGGGCACAGGACAAGCCGCCACCGCGCGAGCAAGCTCCTCGTCGTTAAAGGTCATGAGGTCCTCAAAGGAGCCGCCGCCGCGCACCAGCAAAATACAGTCGGGCGCCGGCGTGATGGCGGCGGCGCGGCGCAAGCCCTCAATGAGCTCAGCCGGCGCACCCTCACCTTGAACCTTGGCGCCCACGCAGACGAGCTCGACGAGCGGGTTGCGACGACGCAATGTGCGCTTGACGTCGTCGATTACGGCACCCGAAAGCGAGGTGACGACCGCCACGCGGGAGCAGAACACCGGAATACGGCGCTTGCGCGCTTCGTCCATCAGGCCCTCGCGACGCAGCTTTTCGGCCAGTTGCGCCACTTGTTGACGCAGCAGACCCTCCCCCGCCAGCGAGAATGAGCGAGCGACAAAGCTCATGCGGCCCGTGGCCTTATAAAGATTGAAGCTGCCCTTAAAGCTCACCTGCATGCCGTCGCGCAGATCGAACGTGCGCTTGAGATAGGCACCCTTCCAGATGATGCAGTCGACGGCCGCCGAGTCGTCCTTGATCTGAAAGTAGCAGTGGCCGCTTCGGGCATTGGGGCCACGGAAGCCCGTGACCTCGCCCAAAACGCTCAGCTGCGGAATGGCATCGAGCGCGCCGGCGGCGATCTCCACCGCCTGGCTCACGCTGAGTTCCTTACGCTCCTGCTCGTCCGAACCGTCGAACTCGGCGGAAACGGCATTGCCGGTCAGATTCCAGCCTGCCACGCAGCCTCCTTTCGTTATCGTGCACAAGGGCTCCGGCCCTGCGCAAATTCAAGTCCAACACATAGTACAGCGCCGCGGGGACACAAATCTCCGCGGCGCCTGTCAAGCCAATTTGTTATCGGTTGGAGTTTCTGTTGTAGCGAGCCATCAGGTAGAGCAGCTGAATGATCGAAGTGAGCGCTGCAGCAACATAGGTAAGCGCGGCTGCCGTCAGGACCTTCTTGGCACCATTGACCTGCTTGGAGCTCATGCCCGACTGCTCGATGTACGCCACGGCGCGGCGGCTGGCATCAATCTCGACCGGCAGCGTAACCAGTTGGAACAGCACGCTAAACGAGAAGAAGATCAGTGCGAGGGTCGTGAGTCCCGCGATGTTCATAAACAGGCCCAAGAGCAACACGATGGTCCAGGTGTTCTGGGTAAAGTTGACGACCGGCACGAGGGCGGTGCGAACCTTCATCATGGCGTAACCGCTTTGACGCTGGGCGGCATGGCCCGCCTCGTGGCAGGCGACGGCAACGCTTGCGACCGAACCGCCCGAACGGTTGGCATCCGAGAGATACAGGTTATTGTCCTGTGGGTTGTAATGGTCGGTGAGCTCGCCGGCGACACCCTTGATACCCACGGCGTTGCAGCCGTTGGCGTCGAGCATGCGGCGAGCGACCGTGGCGCCCGTGTCGCCGTCCGAGCGAACCTTGGACCAGGTTTTGTACGTCGAGTTGATATAGTTCTGTGCGGCAAGGCCAATCACCGTGCAGACAAGAACAACCAGCAGGTACAGCGGGTCGATGCCAAAGCCGTATCCATAGTAATAAGGCATGCGAATTCCTCCGAATCGAGTTACACGTTGGAGGCATTCTACCCACTCAAGCGGCTAGGCTTCCTTACAGCAATTCAATTTTGCCATCTTTGACCGTCAACCCCATGTTGCCCGAGAGCAGATCGTCCAGGCGCGAGCCCACAAGCTCAAAGCGCCAGCCTTCGCGCAAGGGGCTCTGCTCGGGATGCTCAATGTAGTCGGCCAGGTCATCGCGCGAGGCAATGACCGAGGTCGCCACTCCCGAGCGTTCGGCAACCAGGCGGATGAGCGCATACATCAGGTCCGTCACGCTCTCCAACTCCGGAGAGATCTGGCGATGCCCGCGCACCATGAGCGGCAGGCGATCGTGCGGGCAGCTTGCGCCGCGCTTGATGGCCATGAGCGCACCGTCCACGTCGCGCTCCCCCAACTGATCGGTACCGCGAATGCTGCGGAACTCCTCAACGCGCACGGGATTGCGTTTAACGAGCGCAAGCAGCGTGTCGTCGGACATGACCCATTTGCGCGGGATGTTGCGGCGCTCGGCGCGGTCCTCACGCCAGGCGGCGAGCTCGCGCGCGATACCCAGCTGGTGACGACTGCACGAGTTGATGCGTTTGACCTTGCGGAACGCCTCGTGGCGATCGGCGCGATAGTGCGACTCGTCAGCCAGCGGGCGCAGCTCGTCGAGCACCCAGTCCACGCGGCCCAGCTCGCGCAGGCGGCTCATCATCTCGGTATAGGCGACGATCAGATACTTGACGTCATCGATCGCGTACTCAATCTGCTTATCGGTCAGCGGGCGACGCGACCAGTCGGTCAGTGACTCGGTCTTGGGCAATGAGACGCCGCAAAACGTCTGCACGAGCGCGCCGTAGGAAATCTGCTGACGCTCGCCCAAAAAGGCGGCGGCCACCTGCGTGTCAAAAATCGGACGCGGCAGCACGCCTACGGTATGGAGCATGACCTCCATATCCTGCGAGCAGGCGTGGAAGACCTTGGTCACGCTCTCGTCGGCCATAAGCTCGGCCAGCGGCGATAGGTCGTCGATTACCAGGGGATCGACCGCTACACTCTCAGCAGGGGTGGCAATCTGAACCAAACACAGACGCGGATGGAACGTGCGCTCGCGCAAAAACTCGGTATCGACGGCAATCGCGTCGAACTCACGGGCGCGCTGGCAAAAGTCGAGTAGAGCCTGATGTGTGGAAATGTACATATCAACCCATCGAATAAGGTTAGGCCCGAAAAACACGGGTAGGATATCGGCATTGCCTTACAACTATACTCGGTTAGTCACAGAACGGGAACGTAAGTATGCGCTGCCTTATCATCCACAACCCGGCATCGGGCCCCAGCTCAGATGAAATCTACGCATTCACGCACGCCCTTGCACAGGGCGGCGACGAAGTCGTGATGCGCTTTATCGGCGATGGCATGGAGCCCGAGGACGCCGTGGCAGACGTTCGCGAGTTCGACCGCGTGGTCGTCTCGGGCGGCGACGGCACCGTCTCCAACGTGCTCGACCAGATGCGCGGCTGCGGCGTCCCCACGCTCGTTTTCCCCTCCGGCACGGCCTGCCTGTTCTTTAACAACATCGGCAATGCCCCCGAGGCAGCGGCGCTTGCCAAGGCATGTCGCGCCGGCCGCACGGTCAAAGTAGACATGGGCGAGCTCTTTTGGCTCGACGAGAACGGCAACGAAAAGCGCCATGGCTTTATCATCATCGCCGGTTCGGGCTTTGACGCCGAGATCATGATGAAGGCCGCCCCCACCAAAAACGACATCGGCGAGATCGCCTACTTCCTCTCCGCTCTCGCCACGCCCAACCCCACGGTGGCGCACTTTACCATTGAGCATGATGGCATTGTTGAGGAGCTCGACGGCATCTGCTGCATGGCGGGCAACACGTCTGTCATCCAAAACGACATCAACCTGTTCCCCAACTGCCGTATGAACGACGGCATGGTCGACATCGTCGTTATTGAGCCCGTGCGCACGGTGCAGTTGCTCCCCACGGTAATCACCGCCGCGCTCGACCCCGCCGGCAAGGTACTCGGCCGCCCGCAGTTTAAGATCATCCAGACCAAAGAAGCCAAGATTACCTGCACGCCATCGCTCGGCATGCAGTTTGATGGCGAGATCATCTCCAGCAACTCCGGCGTCTTTGGCGCCCGCGCGCTACCGCAATGCCTTGATATCATCGTCGACGAATTCTCGCCGCTCGGAAAATAGGAGGACCCCCGTGAACGACAACCCCATCCTTGGCTTTATCGTCATCGTTTTGGCCATGCTCGTCGGCTATGCCATTAACGTGATTCACCGTCGAAAGAAGTAGCCATTACTCTTAGACGGCCCGTGCAGCCCGGACCCCTCGCCGGCATGAAACCACATGCCGGCGAGGGGTCCGCTTTTTTCTTGACGCTTTATTTAGCTACATTTTTCGCTGGCGTTATACAAATTGATTTCCCACTAAATGAGTTCAATTTACCGTTAATCGCATATTTCGCTACGCTTATCGAGTAAATAACTTTCATGAATGTATATTGTTTCGAATTCGTTACGCTAAGGGGGTGTAATTATTGGGTGAAGCCCTCTGGAGACAGAGGGCTTTCGCACGCTGGGAGGGAATATGAGTAAAACTCATCCCGTCAACGCGCTCAAGAAGCTTGGCATAGGCCTTGCATTTGGAGCTGCAACCATCATGTCCATGCCGACATCTGCGCTCGCCTGCACGCAGATGTACATGGGCAACAAGCTGACGGCCGACGGTGACACGTACTATGGCCGCGCCGAGGACTTCGATAAGCGCTACCTCAAGCACTTTGGCATTGAGCCTTCTCACGGCCCGGGGCATACGTACGGCTCGGACGAGTCCGCATTCATGTATACCTCGACCAAGACCACGTATCGCTACACCTATGTACGCGACCATCCCTCCCAGTGGCACGGGCGCTATGATGCCTACTCTGAGGCAGGCATCAATGAGAAGGGCGTGTCCTGCTCCGCAACGCTGACCACCGGCATGAATGCTGATGCTGAGGCAGCAGACCCCCTGACCAAAACCGGTATTGGCGAGTACAGCTACGGCAGCGTTATCTTAGGTGAAAGCGCCAATGCACGTGAGGGCGTCGAGCTCCTCGGCAAGATCATCGACGAGCAGGGCGCCTGCGGCAACGATCAGATTATCATCGCCGACAGCAACGAGACTTGGCTGTTTGCCGCACTTTCCGGCCACCAGTGGATCGCCATGAGGCTCACTGACGATATCGCCTCGCTCAACCCCAACATCGGCAACCTCAACTACAAGGTTGACCTCACCGACACCGCGAACTGTCTCCACTCTGCGACCATCGAGTCCATGCCTAAGGAGAATGGCTTCGCCAAGTACTTCGATGACGGTCAATTTGACGTTGCCCAGACCTACGGCGAGGCAATTAGCGAAAAGGCCATGCATTCTTGGGCCCGTTATGTCCAGGGTCGCGCCTACTTCGGTGTGCCGCTCACCGAGGGCACCGACTACGAGATCGTCAAGGACGAGCGCGAAGATGCTCGTGCCACGACCGGCGCCCTGGTTAGCAAGGCGCAGCCGCTGTTCTTCCAGCCCGGCAAGTCCGACTGGAACACCTTTGAGATGATCCGCGCGTTTGGCAACCGCGGCGAGAAGGTCCCGGGCCTCAACGCCAACACCGACGGCGCCTACGCCATTGGTACCGAGACCAACACCGAGGTCAATCTCTTCCAGATCCGTCAGGGCATGGACCCCGAGATCGCGACCATCCAGTGGGAGATGCTCTCCCGCGCCGCCTACTCCGTCGCCATCCCCTACTACTCCGCACTGCTCACCGAGGTTAGCCCGTACTACAGCGACCAGACCGTCTCCTTCGATCACTGCGAAGAGGAGGACATCGTGAACAACGAGGAGCCCGAGAACTCCATCAACTATGTCCTCATGGACATCAGCTCCCTGTGCTTCGAGCACCGTGAGCAGCTCGGCACCGGCGTTCGCACCTACCTCGACGCCCTCCAGAACGAGCTCGTCGAGCAGAACTTGGAAGTCGACGAGGTCATGCAGGCCACCGAGGGCACCGAGGCCCGTACCGCCCTGGCAAACAAGGCCGGCAATGCTGCCACCGAGAACACCTACGTCAAGTGCAAGGCCTTGCTCCAGGAGATGCGCGCCTATCTGAAGGCTGAGAACTTCGACCAGCCCTTCACCCCGAGCGACCTGAACACCGAGACCAACGGCCTCAAGGTGTCCATCACCTACGCCAAGGACGCTCTTGCCACCGACCCGGTAACCCCGGATCAGCCTGGTACTCCTGAGCAGCCCGGTACCCCCGAGCAGCCCGCTAAGCCCGAGCAGCCCACCACCAAGCCCGAGAAGCCTGGCAAGTCGGACACCACGACCACGGTAACCACCAACAAGACGAACACCAAGGGCGGCCTGCCCACCACCGGTGATCGTTTTGATGGCCGCATGGTGGCCGCATTCGCCATCGCTGGCGTTGCCGTCATCTCCGCGGGCGGTTACTTCCTCTACCGTCGCAATAAGGAGTAACGTCTTAGCTGAGCGGACAAGGCAGCAATGGCAGCCTCGCCCGCTCAGCCCGCTCTTTTGACCGGCGGGAAACCCGCCTGAAATCTTTTCAAAAAAGATTTCCCCGCACACACTTCGCTGTGCTATAGTGCAGCGCAACAGCAACTAGGTGCGACCGCGCCATGGCATCACGAAAGGAGCCACCGACATGAAGAACACGATGACGTCTCTCAACAACTGGTGGTGGCGTGATGCGAATACGATCGGTCGACAGTGAGTCCCTCACGCCTGTTTTTGCGCTCTAGGTGATTGGAAGGCCTCCGGTTTCGACCGGGGGCCTTTTTCTATCTCGAGCCCGATCGCATTCGCATCACGCGCCTCCGCTTTTCTCTTGCACTCCCATTCCGAAAGGATTTTCACCATGTCTCAGAACACCACCGCCACCCAGCCCCGCACCGTCCAGACCGCCGACCGTGGCAAACTCGATGTCCGCGCCCTCGTCCTGCTTGCCATCCTGCTCGCCGCCGGCTTCATCCTCAACTTCACCGTCGGCAAGGCCATCTCGGGCATCTCGGGCGGCATGATCAGCCCCGAGTTCATCATCTCGGCCTTCTGCCTCACCATCTTGGTCGTTCGCCCCAACATCGGCCAGGCGCTCGTCATCGGCCTTATCTCGGCCGCCGTGATCCAGATCACCACCACTTCGCCGTTCGTTGATTTTGCCGCCGAGGGCATCGCCGCCATGCTCATGGCCGGCATCGTCAACGCCGCCGGCAAGGACGGTCAGGTCAAGCCCGCCATCGCCATTGTCGCAACCTTCCTGACCACCTTTGTCTCCGGCGTCATCTTCATGGTCATCAAGATGGCCATGCTCGGCGTGGTCGGCGAGCTCGCCGCCGCCATGCTGCCCGTCGTCGCCATGACCGCCGTCTTTAACGCCATTCTGGTCGGCGCCCTCTACCTGCCCATCCAGAAGGCCCTTAGGCTCAACTAACCCGCTCGGCTTTACGAGCCACCCCATCTTGGCGTTCATTCGTCGCTCGCGTACCCAAGTACGCTTCGCTCCTCTTTCGCGCCAACCTGGGCCCCCTCGTAAAGCCGTCTCCGTGCTTGACCACCAAAGACCGTCCCAAACAACGAGCTTTTTTGGGACGGTCTTAAACAACTGGTCATTTAAGACTGTCCCCAATGACTATGAAAGGTATCCATGGAAACGATCATCAACGTCGACGATGTCTCGTTCTCCTATGGCACGCAGACCGAGCAGGCGCTCAGCCACATCTCGCTCAGCGTGAACAAGGGAGATTTCATCGGCATCATCGGGCCCTCGGGCGCCGGCAAGTCCACGCTTGCCGCCTGCCTGTCGGGCGCCGTGCCCCACCACTACACCGGCACGTTCTTTGGGTCCGTCATGGTCGACGGCCACGACACCTGCGAAGTCTCGCTCACCGACGTGTCGCAAATCGTCGGAAGTGTGCTGCAGGATATCGACACGCAGATGGTCGCTTCGGTCGTCGAGGACGAGATGCTCTTTGGCCTCGAGAACTTTGGCGTTCCCCACGACCAGATCGAGCAGCGCGTGAGCGAAACGCTCGAGACCGTCGGCATCAGCGACCTGCGCGACCGCGAGATCGCCACGCTCTCGGGCGGACAGAAGCAAAAGGTAGCCATCGCCGCCATCCTCGCCATGCGTCCGCGCGTCTTGGTTCTCGACGAGCCCACCGCGGCACTCGACCCCGCCAGCTCCACGTTGGTTTTCGAGACGCTGCGTGAGGCAAACCGCGCACTTGGAATCACCATCGTCGTCGTTGAGCAAAAGGTCGCCCTGCTCTCGGAGTACTGCAACCGCGTGCTCGTGCTCAACCATGGCGAAATCGCGCTGCAGGGCGAGCCACACGAGGTCTTCGCGCATACCGACGAGCTCCGTGCCATCGGCGTCGACTGCCCTCGCGTCACGCGTATCTTCAATAGCCTCGAGGCCGATGGCCTGGTAAGCGGCACCCCCTGCTTGGATGTCGATGAGGCCGAGCGCCTGATTTCGGGCATCGTCGACCCCGCACACGCGGCTATCGAAGCCCAGGCGCCCGCCGGTTCCCCGCATGCACCGTCGTTGCGTCCTCATGCCAAGGACGCCGAACCCGTACTCACCTTCGACCATGTTGAGTTTGCCTATCCCAATGGCGGAGCCGCCGTACACGACCTTAGCCTGACGCTCTATCCTGGCGAGCTCGTGGGCATCGTCGGCCAAAACGGCGCCGGCAAGACCACGCTCACCAAACTGCTCACAGGCCTGCTTAAGCCCGCCTCGGGCAGCGTGCGCGTCACGGGACTGGATACCGCAGCCGTTCCCACGAGCCGCATCGCTCGCGAGGTCGCGACCCTCTTCCAAAACCCCGACCGCCAGATCTGCAAGGATACCGTACTCGACGAGGTCGCCTTTGGCCTGGAGCTTGGCGGCATCGACCGTGCCGAGGCACTGCGTCGCGCCCAGCTCGTCATCGACCGCTTTGGCCTGCCTGCCGATGAGGCGCCTTTCTCGCTTTCGCGCGGTCAGCGCCAGATGGTGGCACTCGCCTCTGTCGTGGTCGTAGAGCCCAAGATCGTCGTGCTCGACGAGCCCACGAGCGGCCTTGATTACCGCGAGTGCATGACCGTCATGGAAACGGTGCGCACCATGGCCGAGCGTGGTTGCGCCGTTATCATGGTCTGCCACGATATGGAAGTCGTCTCGGATTTTGCCGAGCGCATCGTGGTGATGGCCGACGGTCGCATCCTCGACCGCGGCCGCACGCACGAGCTATTCTCGAACATCGATCTCATGCGGCGTGCCTACGTGGAGCCTCCCCAGGTTATTGAACTCTCGCGCCGTCTGGCATCTTCCGTCTCGCCCGCTTTTGCGCAGGTGAGCGAGGTCACCGATGTCGTTCGAATTACCAAGGAGATGGTCCACCGTGGTTAACGTCATCGACTACATGCCGGGCGATACGCTGCTGCATCGCCTGAATCCCGTCGTCAAACTGGGCCTCGCCGCCGCCATCATCGTCGGCATCTTCTTGTCCGACACCTACGTGGCGCTGCTGGGCTTTTTGGCACTCACCCTTGCGCTGGGCGCCTATGCCGGCGTCGTCGACCGTCTGTTCTCGCTGCTCAAGTTGCTGATTCCGCTTGCGCTTATCATGCTGGTGCTCCAGCTGGCCTTTATGCGCGATGGCAACGTGGTGTGGAGTTTTATCACCGACACGGGCCTCGTCACAGGGTCGAAGGCCTGCCTGCGCCTGCTGGGTGTGGCGTTACCACTCATCCTCATGCTCATGGTGACCAAGCTCAACGACCTTGCCAACGCCTGCGTCGAGGTGCTGCACGTGCCGTATCGCTATGCCTTCACCTTTACCACGGCGCTGCGCTTTGTGCCGGTGTTTGGTCAGGAGATGAACGCCATCATGGAGGCGCAGACCGCACGCGGCGTCGAGTACGACACCAAGAACCCCATCAAGAAGCTTAAGCTCATGCTGCCGCTGTGTGTGCCACTGCTCATCTCGAGCGTGGGCAAGACCGATGCCACAGCCTTGGCGGCAGAACAGCGCGGCTTCTATCTGCGTACGCGCGCCAGCTCGTACAAGCGCTACCCCATCAAGGGCCTGGACATCGCCGTGCTCATCGTCAGCATCGCCCTCATCGCCATCGGCTTCTTGTTCTAGTTCACCACCGACAGCAACCGCCCAACGCAAAAGGCCTCGGCTCGCACCAAACGAGCCGAGGCCTTTACTGTTTCACCAGATAAAACCTACCAAAATTAACCTGTCCCTTTTTGGCAGGCCGGAAACTAGAGGCGGTAGGGGGCGCCGCTGCAGATGATAGATTCGCGCACCAGGACATCCATGGCGTCGAGGGTGATCTCGGGCATCTCTCGGTACTTCTGCAGCACCGAGAGCTCGGTGCAGGCCAGAATGACGCGGTCGCAGCCACTACGGGCGAACTCCCACATCACGCGGTCGAACTTATCCATATCGGGCTCACGTCCGGCCTTCACATCATCGTAGATAAGCGACATCACATCGTTCTGACGTTTCTCGCTGGGATAGACGACCTCAACACCCGCAGCCTTACATTCGCGGCCGTAGACGCCCGCGCCCACGGTTCCGTCGGTGCCCATGATGCCAATCTTGTGCACCGGCTCGGCCGGCATACTCAAGTTGGGGTCGAACTCGCACTCCCCCATCACCGCACCCGCAAGGGCATAGCGAACCGACTCGCGCGGCATGTGGATAATCGGCACCTTCGTAAACGACTGGATCTGGTCGTAGAAGTAGTGTGACGTGTTGCAGGGAATGGCAATGTGCGCACAGCCCAGCGACTCGAGTGCCTGGGCACACTCTTTCATGGTCGCCAGCAGCTTGGCATGCTCGCCGGTCTTAATGGCCAACGTGCGGTCGGGCATGGTCGACTTGGAGAGCACCACCATGTCGATATGTTCCTGATCGCAGGCAGCAGCCGTGTGGCGCACCACCTGGTCGTAGTAATACGACGTGGCCTCGGCGCCCATGCCGCCGATAACTCCCAGCTTTTCCATCGCCGCCTCCTTGGTGACGCTTGCGCAATTGCGCGTATCATACCCGCGCCCGCCCGATGCAAACCGGACGGGCGCCGCGCTCATCTACTTGTAATACGTCTTGAACAGCTTAAAGTGGCGCAGCTTGGTGTGCCACATGCGCAGCCAGCGGTTAAAGACAAAGTCGCCCTTCATAAACGAAGGGTCGGCGCCCTTGCCTTCCTTGTCCAGACGATGCACCTTAGCGCGCAGCTCGGGATCCTTGACGTACTTGTCGACGACGCCCATGGGGACGACCATCCACAGGGCCTCGTCCTGTGCCGTCACAAACTCCGGCTCAAACGGGCGGTTGAACACATACTCGTCCACCACATACTTGGCAACGTTAAAGCCACTGTTAGTGACGTAGTAGTTGCTGCGGCCCTGGCGCGTGTTGAAATCGAAGAACTTAAACGAGCCGTCGCGCTCGTCGTACTTAACATCAAAGTTGGAATAGCCCACAAAGTGAAGGTCCTCGAGCAACTTGCGCACGCCGCCCATGAGCTCGTCATTGGGCTCGGTGATGATACAGGCGTGGTTGCCGACGCCGTGAGGCTGATGCTCCTCGAGCAGCACATGGCCAAGGCACATCATGCGCACCTTGCCGTTGCGGTCGGAATAACTGGTGAGCACGCGCATGTACTCGTCGTTGCCGGGCACGCGATCCTGCAAGATCAGGTCGTCGGTGTAGCCGCTGGCATACGAATCGCGAATGACCTGTTCCAGCTCGGCGCGGTCGGCAATCTCATAGGCCTTCTTCTGGCCCTCGAACTCGTGCTGCCACCACATGATGCCGTCAGAAGGCTTCAGAATCATCGGGTAGGGAAAATCAATCTGGTCGAGCACCTCGGCAGGTGCCTTGCCTTGGGCGTTCAGCATCGCCATGGTGAAGGTAAAGGTATGCGGATAAGGCACGCCATGCTTCTCGCACAGCTCGTAGAAGATCTCCTTCTTCTGGCACTGCTCGAGCATGCTGTAGGGCGCGTAGGGAGCGACGATGTTATCCGCCAGCTCATGAGCATCCTTGGCCTGAGCCACGAGGGCAACATAGTTGTCGCCACAGCCCACAAGGACAATCGTCTTGTCGGCATGCGCTTGGGCAATGCCGTTGACGGTTTTGAGCATCACGGGCATGGTGTCGATATCCACGTTGGGCGTGTAGTCGATAATCTGGCTGCGGTACGCGGGACCCGTCTGATACTTGCCAAAGACCAGACTCTTGACCTGGTACTCCTCGTAGAAGGCGCGCGCCACCGAATAGGCGTTGATGTCGCCACCGAGCAGCACGGGAATGAACTCGCGCTCTGTAAATTGCAATGCCATGGAAACTTCCTATCATGAACTGCCCACACAATGGGCGGTCTTTGCGCAACTGATTTATTCTAGCGTGCCAAGCCGCCGGCGCCCAAAGCTCCACCGTATCTATGGCAATCGATGTAATCGTCTAGCACGAAGACGGCGCTCACCGTTGTATGACAATGGGCAATGAACCTACCATTGTTGTAGGATTCAGCGTATTGACATCCTCGAGCGAAAGGCGCACACGTGCCCCAAGACCATCCGACCGATAATCCCATCCTCAATGCCGCGAGGCGCGAGCTGGCAGAACGCGCGAAAGCGACCGCTCCCCTGCGCACGGCAGACGCCGCCTACAACGGACCCGCCCACATCGTCTCAATCAACACGTCGGCACACAAGGGCACGCGCAAGTCGCCCGTCGCCGATGGACACGACACCGTTATAGAGCAATTTGGTCTCGCCACCGATGCGCACGCCGGACATTGGCATCGTCAGGTTTCCTTTTTGGCCGCAGAGTCCATCCAGACGGCGCAGGCTCGCGGACTCGATGTGCGCGAGGGTGACTTTGGAGAAAACTTCACCACCCAGGGCATCAATCTACTCTCGCTCCCTTTGGGCACGCAGCTCAAGCTTGGCAGCGAGGTGCTCGTCGAAATCAGCCAAATCGGCAAGGTCTGCCACACCCGTTGCGCCATCTACTATCTCGCCGGCGACTGCATCTTTCCGCACGAGGGCATTTTTGGCGTGGTACTAAAGGGCGGAGAGGTCCATATCGGCGACGATATCCAGATAGTCAAACTCGGCGACGGCACCTGTTCGTTCACCCCTGCCGAAGCCCTCGAAGAGATTGAGCAGGCTCGTCAGGAGGGCGCGCTGTAGCTGTAAAACCCCACGTTGAGATAGCTTTTACAGCCCTAAACTCCTCTCAAACAGGCCCCCGTAACGTTAAAGTTGAACTCTATGGTTTCTCAACAATTCATCATAACTGCAGGTCAAAGCCAAAGCCTCAAGTTCAACTTGACCCTTTGGAACCTTTAAGGTTCAAGTTGAGGTCGAAAGCAGTAGTAGAATACCGTTCGAACCATAACCTACGATTGATTGCAGAGGGACTGGATGCAGCATTCGAATCATCGCACCGCAGCGCTCATTGCGTCGAAGCCGGCTCGTATCATCACGAGTGCCGCGCTCGCCGTTGCGCTGACGGCCACGCCGATGCTCTCCCCCGTTGCGGCGTATGCCGCCTCGCAGGCAACGCAGGACCAGCTTTCCGCAGCCCAGCAGAAGATCGAAGCCGCCACGAGCGCCTACAACGACGCCCGCACAAAACTCGATGACCTGCAAAAGCAGATTGACTCCAATGAGGCAAGCATCGAGGAAATCGAGGCTAAGCTTCCCGAGCAGCAGGCCAAGGCAAGCTCCGCCATGCGCGATCTGTACAAGTATCAGAAGGGCACCAATCCCATCGTGAGCTTCCTGGTCAACGCGCAGAGCCTGGGTGAGTTCATCACGACCTGCAAATACACCAACCAGATCACGAGCTCGAGCGTCGACGAGATCGAAGAGCTCAATAACATGCAAACCGAACTCGAGCAGAACAAGGCTGAGCTCCAGCAGGCCAAGTCTCAGCTTGAGGCGGAGCAGAAAAACGCCGAGGATGCGCTGGCGCAGGCCCAGCAGCTTCGCAGCGAAGCACAGGCAAAAGCCGAGCAGGAAAATGCCGCCGAGCTTGCCAAGCTTGAGGCCGATAAGGCCGCTGCCGCCGAGAAGCTCTCGGGCGAGGGCGTAAGCGGCAGCAATTCCAGCAGCCAGGCCACCAACACCAACACCACCATCGACACCACGGTGAACAACTCCAATACCGGTAGCTCCGATTACGATTCGTTCATTAATGAGTGGACGAGCCGTATCGACAATTATCTCGCCGGCTCCCCCATGGCAGGCCAGGGCTATAACTTTGCCGTCGCCGCTTGGAATACCGGTGTCGACCCCCGTTGGTCCCCCGCCATCGCCTGCATCGAGAGCACCAAGGGTGCTTATTGCGCCAATTCTTACAACGCCTGGGGCTGGAGTGCACGTGGCGGCGGTTGGCGCAGCTTTGGCAGCTGGAGCGAGGGCATCTCCGCTCACGTTGCCTATCTGGGCGCCAACTACGGCTCCACCCTTACCCCGGCAGCTGCCAAAAAGTACTGCCCGCCCACGTGGCAGGACTGGTACAACAAAGTCGCCGCTCAGATGAACCGCATCTAAGTGCAACTGCAAAGGGCCCCAATGGGGCCCTTTTCTTTTAGGTAGCGGAGGTATCGACAACGCCGGTCGCATTGGCAACCGCGACTATGACGATCATGCATAGGAGCAGCACACCCAATGCCTTGAGCCAGAGTTTCGCGAGTTTCTTGCCGCGATAGCTGTCGAGCAGTGCGAATCGCCGACGAAGACGGCGCTTATCGAGCAGCGCAAAATGCATAAGCACCATAAGGCCATCGACAAAGAAAAAATACTCGATTATGAGAAGCCACGTCGGGTAGCTTTGGTTTGCTCCCGTGGGGTGAAAGACGGCAAAGTGACTTCCGGCAAAGAACACAAGCAGCGAGAAGCAGACGAGCGTATTCCAAATACGCCCCAGAGACTCCGGAACGCGAGAGAGCAGACCGCATGCAGCGGAGGCGGCAGGCCTAGGAAGCCCTGTGGGGTTCTGGAGCCCTTGGGGCGTCAACACCGTCTCCGAGGCCGGAGTACGGACAGGCGCAGGCGCAGGAGGCCGCACGGGGCGACTTAGATCGTATGCCGCGCGCGTCGCCCGTCCCAACGCTTCCGCGCTCGCAAAACGCTTGGCCGGGTCGAGCGCCATCGACATGCAGATGACATCGGCAAGTGGGGTGGGAATGCCACGCGCCTCGCATTGCTCGCGCATGTCGAGCCCTGGTTTAGGGTCGACTCCCGTCAAGCAGAAGAACAACAGGGCGCCAAGTGCGTAGACGTCGCTTCGCACGCTCGTCTGCCCAAACCCATACTGCTCGGGCGTCGCATAGGGCCGTGTCCCAAACTTGACGGTGTCGGCATCGGCGCCATCGCGCCATACGCGCGCGATCCCCAAGTCGATAATCACCAGCGACGAAAACGTCAGGCTGTCATCAGGCGTATAGTTGGCACCTGTCACGATGATATTCGACGGCTTGAGGTCGCGATGGATCACCGGCGCCGACGTCTCCCCCGCCATCGCAAAACCGGCGTGGAGCTCGCCCACGGCATCGCATAGGGCAGGATACAATTCGTGCGCATAATCGGGGGTGGCTCCCAGACGGTCCACCAGCGCCCCGAGTGTCTCCCCTTCGATGTATTCCATAACCACGTTGAGCTCGTCGCCCGCACGACGACAATCGACGATTCTGGGCAGGTGCTCAAAACGCCTACCTGCCCGCTGTGCGGCAAACAGACGCTCGTATGCCCCGCCGATTTGAGCCGAAGCATCGATGCGTTTACGGACAAAGGGGCCGAGCGAACCACCGCCGGTTCCTTCAAAGTACACAAGCTCGGTTGTTTCAACGGACGAGCGCTTAAGTACACGCTCCACGCGATAGCTGTCGTCACGATCGAGCGACGCCAGGTGCTCGGCAAGCGCTGCGGTCAGCTCGTCATTGGAATATGTTGGGGTCTGAGTATCCATAGCCTCCATCATAGCGCAGGGCGCAGACACCCCATGGCATCCGCGCCCCGTTCGTTTGCATCGTTGTTCGACAGCTCCGCCGACTCAGATATCAGCCGCTAACTCACCGTCTCCTCGCCAAAGCGATACAGCTCCTCGTTGACCTTTTGGAGGCTGCACCCGCGATCGATGCAAAAGATGATAATCGCATCGCGGCGGTCCTTGCAGTTAAGAACGCTTACCCCGGCAGCCGTCAGCGCACGGTTGGTCTCTTTGAGCGTCAGCGCCATCGCAAAGGCAATCTGCAGCACCTTATTGCGACTCGGATGACGCGCACCGGTAAAGATCTGATAGCCAAAGGTCTCATTGAGATCGGCCATACGAACCACGCGCGAGCGCTCCAAGCCCTTTTCCTGCAGCAGCTGCTTCAGGTAGTCCGAAAACGACGGGGCGGCAAAGTCGTGCTCCCTGATATAGTCATCGATGTTCGGCGCATCGAGAAGCTCATTGAGCAACTCCTCGGTCAGCTTTTTATCGGGCATACGACTTCACCTCCCCCAGTGCATGCAACATGCTAGAAACCGTTTACGTCCGAACGCTCCCAGCTAGCAACCTGGTCGGGAGACACCGTACCCAGCGCCTCGAACTTCCAGGAGCCGCCTGCCTTCAGATGATTGGTGTTTGCAAGAGCCGTTCCAACCTGGTTGCCATCGGCATCATACAGAACATATTCAATCTGAATGTAGCTCTTTTCCTTGTCCGTGTTATTGGTCAGCGTGCCCGTGATCTTATAGGTAAACTGATTGGAAGTGTCTTCAGCCTCGTCAGCAATGGTATACGGTTCTTGCGGTTCTTTTTGCTCCTCAGCCTGCTGTGTCGTCTCGGCAGGTTTTGCCGAATCGCTCGCAGACGAATCGGTTGAGTTGCCGCCCATAGAGCCCACGGCACCGACAATAACCAGCACCACGATGATGCCTAGGACAATCTTGCCGATCGGCTTCTTTCCCTCTTTTGCCATTATTCATCCTTCCTACGATCCGGCTACCGTGCCGGCACACAGCACATCATAGGAAGGATTGAACTTGAATTCATTAGCTGAGAGCTAAGGTTGCGCTAAACGGCCAATGCAGTTATCCAAACGCCGAGCAAACGCACTTTGCGCGACCGTCTGCCAGCAGTGATCAACCCACCGTGACGGATTCCCCGGTAAAAGCACTGATCATCAACAGGACAAAGAAAACAAGGTAGCTGACACTCAGCAGGTACGCAATGATCAGAAAGACGACCCAGCCGACATTGGTTTTACCGTCGGCACGGCGTTGCCCGCGATTGCGGCGGAGCCAAATCGTCACGCCGATGGCAGTGATAAACAGCACGAGCGCCGCCGCGGCAAACCCAGCAAGCGCAAACATCACGCCAATGCTCACAGCGATGACCGGAAGCAGCAGCAAACCGCACCCGCATCCACCCGGACTATATACGGCAGACTGTCGGCGTCGCTTCATCGCCGCGCCACCCCCATCATCTCTGAGCACTACAGTGCGATGGCCTGCTGAACAGGAACGATCTTATCGAGTTCCGGTTCGATCCGCCTTTTCTCGGCCTCAAGGTCAAACGCCATCTGAGCGCGCAGCCAATAACCATCCGTCAGGCCAAAATAACGGCAAAGACGGAGGTCGGTGTCGGCCGTCACGCGACGTTTTCCCAAGACAACCTGCCCGATACGCTGAGCCGGAATCCCGGTCTCTTTCGCAAGGCGATATTGAGAAATGCCCATGGGAACAAGAAACTCCTCTTTGAGAAGCTCACCAGGAGTCACCGGCGACAGCAAATCGGCCGAGGTCTCATCACTTGTGATAATCGACGATTTCGACATTCCAAGCCATCTCCTGTCTCCACTCAAAACAGACCCGATAGCGCTCGTTAACACGGATGCCATATTGCCCGGCACGATCGCCCTTCAAAGCTTCCAGGCGGTTGCCCGGTGGAACGCGAAGATCATCAAGCGAAGCACAAACCTACAGTTGGCGAATCTTCCTCAACGCAACACGCTCAAAGGGCACGAACCTCTTGACCCGCACACCCATGGCAAAGCGTTCGGTATCCTCATCTTTATACGATGCAATCATAGTATCGCCTTACGTTAGTAACGTCAAACGTTTCTATAGACTTACATCTCTATTATATCGTACGTTTGTTCGTGTTTTCTAGAACAAATAGTCCTTCAGGCCTTAGTCAAGCGAAAGCAATCGTTTGTAGACATCGAGGCCCTTGAGCAAAATTTCCTCGTCAAAGAGCATGGCGTCAGTGTGAAGGGCGCTCATCGCATAAGCTGGGCAGCCGTCTGCGTCGATCGGGTTTTCTTGCGCCTCTGGCACGCCCGTGCCCAGCAAGAAGAACACGCCAGGCAGATGGCGCTGATAGAAGGCGAAATCCTCGGCGATCAGCAAAGGCTCATCTACAAGCTGTAGTTCGGGCAAGGCCGGTGCAATGCGAGTAAACAACTCGGGGTCGTTATCGACCGGCGGATAGCCCTCGGCAAAGTCGAGATCGTACGTGCAGCCTGTTGCAGCGCATGCCTCATCAAGCACACGGCGCACGCCCTCGCGCGCGCGGTTGAACATGCCGTCCGTAAACACACGCAGACTGCCGGCAACATAGGCCTCCCCCGCCACCGCGTTGCAAACCGTACCGGCCTGCAGCAGGCCAAACTTGCCAATACAGGGCTCGTCGGTGCCCAGCTCGTCCATCAGCTCGCGCTCGGCAACCAAAAACTTCGCTGCCGCCAACGCGGCATCGTGCGACTCCTCAACCGGCACGCCATAGGTCTTAGCAATATGGATACTCGTACCGTGAATATGGATATGTGTCTCGCTCGAGCGCGCCAGCAGCGGGCCGGAACAACTCGCCAACGTGTTCGCAGGCAGATCGGGCCACACGTGAAAGCCAAAAATGCGGTCGACCCCGTAGCGCTCGAACACACCGCTCTCGCATACCGTCTTGGCGCCACCGGTCGTCTCCTCGGCAGGCTGAAACACAAAGAGCACGTTGCGCTTGATGGCACCCGGCTGCTCGCGAATCATACGGTCGACATACGTCGCGGCGGCAAGTGCCATAGCCATGTGTCCGTCATGTCCGCAGGCGTGCATCTTGCCGGGATGGGTCGAGGCGAACACTGTCCCCGTTGCCTCGGCAATGGGCAGCGCGTCCATGTCGGCCCGGATCGCCGTGGCGTGCACGGCACCAACGCCAGCATCGAAGAAAGCACAGACGCAGCTGGGGCACGGATGGATCACTTCACAGGCAAGCGAGGCGAGCACGCCCTCGATATAGGCTATGGTTTGGGGAAGATCGAAATCAAGCTCCGGAATGCGATGCAGGTCGCGACGATAGCGACGAAGTTCTTGGAGCTCGGTCATAAAGGATCCTTCCATGGGGCATATCCATTCACACAATATTGTGATGCAGAATTGTGACGCCCTTGTTTCTAGCATATCCCTGCATTTTTTAAACGTTATATACGAATACTCTTGTTTGGTAAAGTGCAACGTGGTAGGGTCTTTACCACTTGATAGAGGCGCGGGCACGATGAGCCGCGGGCGAGTCGGCAGACTTTGACCCCGCGGGGAGGCGAAACCCGCCGAACTGGGTTTTTCGGGCACGAACAACCTGGTGGGCCTGCGGGAAACACCCGCAGGACTGTCTGCAGCAATGCGGGAGCGCTATCCGGACATGGGGCCCACGCTACGTGGATTCGATGCGCAGATGGCGCCGTCTGGATAGCGAGGTTTACGGGACATGGCATTGACCCCCAGCGAAGCGTATGCGGCCAAGCAGCCGTTTGTGGACAAGGAGACGCTCGAGCATATCGTCGAGCAGTTCCCCACGCCGTTTCATCTATACGACGAGGCGGGCATCCGCCGCAACATGCAAGAAGTGCGCGACGCCTTTGCATGGAACCCGGGCTTTAAGGAATACTTTGCCGTCAAGGCCAATCCCAACCCGGCGCTCATCTCCATTCTCAACGAATACGGCTGCGGCTGCGATTGCTCGAGCTATACCGAGCTCATGATCGCCCGCTCGCTGGGCATCACGGGACACGACATCATGTTCTCGTCCAACGACACGCCGGCGGCGGACTTTGAACTCGCCGACAAGTTGGACGCCATCGTCAACTTTGACGACATCAACCACATCGAGTTCTTTGAGCGCGTTGCGGGGCCTATCCCCAAGACGGTGAGCTGCCGCTTTAATCCGGGCGGACTGTTCCAGCTCTCCAACGGCATCATGGACAACCCGGGCGACTCCAAATATGGCATGACCACCGAGCAACTCTTCGAGGCCTTCCGCATGCTCAAGGCCAAGGGTGCCGAGGACTTTGGCATCCACGCATTCCTTGCCAGCAACACCGTCACCAACGACTACTACCCCAAGCTCGCGCGCATCCTCTTTGAGCTTGCCGTACGCCTGGAGCGCGAGACCGGCGCACACGTCACCTTCATCAATCTGTCCGGCGGCGTCGGCATCCCCTACCTGCCCGAGCAGCAGGCCAACGACATTCACGCCATCGGCGAGGGAGTACACGCGGCATACGACGAGATCCTGGTTCCCGCCGGCATGGGCGATGTGGCCATCTGCACCGAGATGGGCCGCTTTATGATGGGCCCCTACGGCTGCCTGGTCACCAAGGCCATCCACGAGAAGCAGATCTACAAGGACTATATCGGCGTGGACGCCAGTGCCGTCGACCTTATTCGTCCGGCCATGTATGGCGCTTACCACCACATCACGGTGATGGGTCAGCCGGGTGGCGACGACAAGACCACAGCGCCCGTCACAGACACCTACGACATCACGGGCAACCTATGCGAGAACAACGACAAGTTCGCCATCGATCGCGAGCTGCCGCATATCGACATGGGCGACCTGCTTGTGATTCACGATACCGGCGCGCATGGCTACTCCATGGGCTACAACTATAACGGACGGCTGCGCTCCGCCGAGGTCCTGCTACGTCCCGATGGCGCGGCCGACCTCATCCGCCGTGCCGAGCGCCCGGGCGATTACTTTGCCACGCTCGACGTGCTGCCGAGCGGCCGAGAGCTGCTGGCCAAATCGCGCGCCGAAAGTGCCCGCCGTCGTGCCCAAGACGAGCGCCTGGCAGTCGCCGCCCAATGGAACAAACGCATCCAGATCGCGGACGCGAAGGAGAAGAACATGGACATCCGCAATCTCGAGGGCTCAATCGTCGCCCTCGTCACGCCGTTTAAAAAGGACGGCAGTGTCGACTTTGACGCACTCGAGCGCCTTATCGATTTCCACCTGCAAAACGGCACCGACGCCATCCTCACCCTGGGCACCACCGGCGAGAGCGCCACGATGACCGACGACGAGGACAACTCCGTTGTCGCCGCCGTGGTCAAGCATGTTGCAGGACGCGTCCCCGTCATCGCCGGTTCGGGCTCCAACTCCACGCAAACCATGCTCACCAAGTCGCTCACCTACCAGGGCTTGGGAGCCGACGGCCTGCTGCTCATTGCCCCCTACTACAACAAGTCCAATGAAGAGGGCATCTACCAGCACTTTAAGACCGTCGCCGATGCCGTGGACATCCCCTGCATCCTGTACAACATCCCCGGCCGCTGCGGCTGCGGCATCAGCGAGCGCAACGTAGAGCGCTTGGCCGCACACCCCAATATCATGGGTATTAAGGAAGCCTCGGGCAGCGTCGCCTACGCGGCCAAGATTGCCCACCTGCTGTCCGACGACTTTCGTATGTACTCGGGCGAGGATGCACTCACCGTGCCGCTCATGAGCCTGGGTGCTTCGGGAACCATCAGCGTGTGGGCCGACGTTCAGCCGCAGCTCGTGCATGACATGTGCCGCGCCTATCTGGACGGTGACGTGGCGCGTGCCCGCGATATCCAAATTGCCGGCCAGCCGCTCGTCAACGCCCTCTTTAGCGAGGTCAACCCCATCCCCGTCAAAGAAGCGCTCGCTCAAATGGGTATGATCGAGGCAAACTACCGCATGCCCCTGTGCCCCATGGCAGACGACACGCGCGCTGCACTTACCGATGCTCTGAAGGGAGCTGGTCTGCTTGATTAAGACCGTCA